>NZ_LZLU01000085.1:0-67876 GCF_001673415.1 Mycobacterium sp. 1165196.3
TTTTGGCGGTCACGGACGCCACGCTAGGTCCGATTGCGCGCTCCTTGCTCGCTCCGCTTTCGGCGCTCACCGTCGCCACGCTAGGGTCCTCAGAGTGCCCCCCGTCCAGCCGCAACCGATCCTCGCGCCGTTGACGCCCGCGGCGATCTTCCTGGTGGTCACCATCGACGACGGCGGAGAGGCGACGGTGCACGACGCGCTGCCCGAGATTCCGGGACTGGTGCGCGCGATCGGCTTCCGCGAACCGCAGAAGCGGTTGTCGGCGATCGCCTCGATCGGCTCCGACGCGTGGGACCGCCTGTTCTCCGGACCGCGGCCCGCCGAACTGCACCGGTTCACCGAGCTGAATGGACCGCGGCACACCGCCCCCGCCACCCCCGGGGACCTGTTGTTCCATATCAGGGCCGAGAGCTTGGACGTCTGCTTCGAGCTGGCCGACCGGATCCTCAAATCGATGGCCGGCGCGGTCACCGTGGTCGACGAGGTGCATGGCTTCCGCTACTTCGACAACCGCGACTTGCTCGGATTCGTTGACGGCACCGAGAACCCGGACGGCGCGCTGGCCGAAAGTGCCACCGCGATCGGCGACGAGGATCCCGACTTCGCCGGCTCTTGCTATGTGCACGTGCAGAAGTACGTGCACGACATGTCGTCGTGGCATTCGATCTCGGTCACCGAGCAGGAGCGGGTGATCGGCCGGACCAAGCTGGACGACATCGAACTCGACGACGATGTGAAGCCGGCCAACTCCCACATCGCGCTCAACGTGATCACCGACGACGACGGCACGGAACTGAAAATCGTGCGCCACAACATGCCGTTCGGCGAACTCGGCAAGAGCGAATACGGCACCTACTTCATCGGCTATTCGCGGACACCCCAAGTCACCGAACGAATGTTGCGCAACATGTTCCTCGGCGATCCCCCGGGCAACACCGACCGCATCCTCGACTTCTCCACCGCCGTAACCGGCGGATTGTTCTTCTCCCCCACCCTGGACTTTCTCGATGATCCACCGCCGCTGCCCGCAGCGCCGGTGGCGGAAACGCCTGTTGCACAGAACGGCTCACTTTCGATCGGCAGCCTGAAAGGAACCTCCTTATGAACAACCTCTACCGCGACCTGGCACCGGTCACCGACGCCGCCTGGCACGAGATCGAAACGGAGGCGACCCGCACCTTCAAGCGACACATCGCCGGGCGCCGGGTCGTCGACGTCAGCGAGCCGGGCGGACCGGTCGCCGCCGCCGTCAGCACCGGTCGGCTCGCCAACGTGGCGTCGCCCACCGAGGGTGTGGAGGCTCATCTGCGGGAGAGCAAACCCCTTGTCCGCCTGCGGGTTCCGTTCACCCTGTCTCGTTACGAGATCGACAACGTCGAGCGCGGCGCCAACGACTCCGACTGGGATCCGGTCAAGGAGGCCGCCAAGAAGCTGGCGTTCGTGGAAGACCGGGCCATCTTCGAGGGGTACGCCGCGGCGTCGATCGAGGGCATCCGCTCGGCCAGCTCGAACAAATCGCTGACCCTGCCGGCCGATCCGCGCGAGATCCCCGACGTCATCACCCAGGCGATCTCCGAACTCCGGCTGGCCGGTGTGGACGGCCCGTACTCGGTGCTGCTGTCCGCCGACGTCTACACCCGGGTCAGCGAGACCACCGAACACGGATATCCGATCCTCGAACACATCGACCGACTGGTTCCCGGAGACATCATCTGGGCACCGGCCATCGACGGCGCGTTCGTGCTGACCACCCGCGGCGGCGACTTCGACCTGCAGCTCGGCACCGACGTGTCGATCGGATACACCAGCCACGACGCGGACACCGTGCAGCTGTACCTGCAGGAGACGCTGACCTTCCTGTGCTACACCGCCGAGGCGTCCGTCCCGCTGAACCCCTAGGAATAAACGCCGACCAACCGCTGCTTATCGGGAGAGCAATTGAACTTCTCTCCTGGAGGCAGGATTTCGATGGCAACATCATTGGCCGGCTCGACCGCGTTGGTGACCGGTGCTACATCGGGTATCGGCCGGGAAATCGCACTGCAGCTTGCACGTCGCGGCGCCGAGGTCGTGGTGCAGGGCCGCAACGCCGAACGCGGCGCAAAAACCGTCCGCGACATCGAAAATGCCGGTGGTACAGCTCGTTTCGTCGCGGCGGATCTCAACGTCGCCGACGAGGTGCGGCGATTGGCCACCGAGGCCGGGCCGGTGGACATCCTGGTCAACAACGCCGGTATCTATGAATTCGGGCCGACCGCCGACACCGACGACGCGACCTTCGACGAACACGTGAACGTCAACCTGCACGCCCCCTACATCCTGGTGCAGAAGTTGGTGCCGGCCATGGCCGCCCGGGGCCACGGTGCGGTGGTGAACGTGAGCACCCTCGCAGCGTCGTTCGCAACGCGCGGGGCGGGGATCTACGGAGCCACCAAAGCCGGCTTGGAGCAGCTGACCCGCGTATGGGCCGATGAATTCGGCGAGTCGGGCGTGCGGGTGAACGCGGTGGCTGCTGGGCCGACGGAAACGCCTGGGGCCGCGGCGCTTCCGGGCGCCCTCGAGACCATCGCGGCCATCACGGCGCTGAAGCGGGTGGCCGACGCGAGCGAAATCGCCAGTGCCGTAGTCTTTCTCGCCTCGCCGGAGGCCAGCTACGTCAACGGCGCAGTCTTGCATGCGACCGGAGGGCAGCAAGCAATCGTCGCCTGAGCACTACAGATCGAGCACCACGTCGGTTTCCGGCGCCGCCGAGCAGATCAGTACCGACCCGTCACCCGGCGGATCCAGCGGCCGCTGAACGTAAGTGGTTGCGCCGGAGACGATTCCGGTGACGCACACGTGACACACGCCGCTGCGGCAGGAGAAGCGGGTTGGCACGTCGCATGCTTCGGCGAGATCGAGGATGCTGCGGTACGCGGGTGACCAGTTGACCGTTAATCCGCTGCGTGTGAAGGTGATCGCCGGTCCGACACCCAGTGGGCCGGCGGGCAAGTGGGGCGGCTTGCGCTCGCCCGTCTCGACAACTCCCGGGTTGATCGCGGGCAGCGCGCCGAACAGCTCGGTGTGGATCCGGGACGGGTCGAATCCCATGCCGGCCAAGGCGTCGCGCATGTCTGTCATGAATTGGGTTGGACCGCAAAGGTAAACGGTGGCGTCGGTCGGCAGGCCCAGTTCCGCGATGGACTCCCGGCGCAGCCGGCCCTGCGTTTCGGTAAGGAAGACCCGCTGCCGGGCGTGCGGTAGCGATCCGATGAGCGTCTCGACTTCGGCTGCGAACACCTGCGTCTCGCGGTTGCGGGTGGTGTGTAACCACCAGATGTCGCGCCGGCTTCCGGCCGCGGACAGGGCGTGCAGCATTGCCAGCACCGGCGTCGCGCCGATTCCGGCGGAGAAGAGGACGACCGGGCCGGTGTCTTCGGTCAGGTAGAAGTCGCCGCGGGGAGCGGCCGCCGCGATTACCGACCCCGGCTTGATGTGGGTGTGCAACCACCGGCTCACCACGCCGTGGTCCTCGCGCTTGACGCTGATGCGGTAATAGCCGGCGGAGGAGTCGTCCGACAGGGAATAGCTGCGCAGCGGCGCGGGCTCGCCGGCGCCGGCGATCTTGATCGTCAAGTACTGCCCGGGCAGCGCCGGTGGCAGCGGAGCCTGGTCGTCGGCCTCGAGCCGGATCGAGAGCACTTCTGGACTCTCCCAGCAGGTTTCGGTGACCCGCAAGCTACGAAAGCCCTGCCACCCCGGTTCGACTCCGATGGGCGGCGCCACCGCGGAAGTGGCGCCATCGTGAGCGGCCAACAGCTCGTGAAACGACTGCTGCCAACCCGGGCTCAGCGCCGGAATGTCGACGGCCTTGCGCAGCGTCTCGACGTTGCGGTCGGGTAGATAAAGCAGCGCGTCCACAGCGGCGACGCTGAGTTCGTGGCGGCCGCGGCGGGTCCGCACGATGTCGTCACCGGCTCGCACGAGGCCCTCGGCGATCACGCGGAAGTAGAACCCCGGGCGATGCTGGGCCACCAGCAGATTGGGCATGTCGGGCTCGTCGAGGCGAAGGCCGACCCGAAAGCAGGTGACGCGCGGCTGGGTCACCTCGAACTCGGCGTCACCGATGCGATAGCGGTCGCCGATGCAGACGTCGTCGTCGGCGAGCCCGGTGACCGTGAAGTTTTCCCCGAAGTGCCCGGCTCGCAAGTCGTCGCGCTTCAGGTAGCTCTTCCAGAAGTCGTAGGACTCGCTCTGATACACCATCACCGCGCGTTGTTCACCACCGTGACCGGCGAGGTCGCCCTGACCGTCACCGTCGACGTTGCGGCGGCGCACCATGACCGGTCCCTCGACCGGGGCCTTCCATATCCCCGTGTAGACGGTTTTGTCGCGCCATTCGACGTTCTTGGGCATGCCCACGTTCACCGAAACAAGCCTGTCGACCATGTCACCTCGAACCAGCTCGTATCCGTAGCGAGCCCAACTGGGATGATTGGCCCAGAATATGGCAGGCCAGTCCGCACGGCAATACATCGGCTCCGCAGGGCTGTCGCTCACCTCGGCGGCGGTGCATAATGGGTCGGATAACCCAGAAACTTGAGATGGGTTCGCGGATTTTCCGTCGGACGCCGCGGCGGCGTACCACGGTGAAATGCGCTGAGTCAGGAGGAACGTCATGCCTGCTGTTCACCATCGCTACGCCACGGTCGACGGCCATCGACTCTTCTACCGCGAGGCAGGAGACCCGGCCGGTCCCACGGTGCTCCTCCTGCACGGCTTTCCCACCAGCTCGTACATGTTCCGTCACCTGATCCCGACCCTGGCCGACGCTTACCATGTCATCGCGCCGGATCACTTGGGCTTCGGGCTGTCCGACGCGCCACCGGTCGACGACTTCGACTACACCTTCGACGCGCTGACCGGTCTGACCGCAAACCTGCTGCGGACCCTGGGCGTCGACCGGTACGCCATGTACGTCCAGGACTACGGCGCGCCGATCGGCTGGCGACTCGCGTTGCGCGACCCGGCCGCGATCACCGCGATCATCAGCCAGAACGGCAATGGGTATGACGCGGGATTCGTCGAGAGCTTCTGGAAGGTCGTGCAGGCATACCAACAGGAGCAGACGGCGGGTACCGAGGCGGCCGTGCGCCAGTTCCTCACCCTGGAGGCCACCCGTTGGCAGTACGTGACCGGCGTGGCCGACGAGACGCTGATCGATCCCGAATCCTGGCAACACGACTACGCCCTGATCTCCCGTCCGGGCAATGACCTGGTGCAGCTCAAGCTGTTTCGCGACTACGCCACCAATGCGCCCCTTTATCCGCGCCTGCACGACTACTTCCGGGCCACCCGGGTGCCGCTGCTGGCCGTCTGGGGCCGCGGCGACGAGATCTTCGGCCCGGCCGGCGCCGAGGCGTTCGCCGACGACCTGCCCGACGCCGAGATCCATCTGCTCGACGGCGGACACTTTCTGCTGGAGTCGGCGTGCGACGACGTCGCGCACCTGATCCGGAACTTCCTCGCCAGGCAAGGCCGCGCCTGAGCCGATGTATGGGCTGGAGATCCCATAAATGGGGGCGCTACCAGGTTAGCCTGACGCGATGGCCCATCCCGATGTTCATGGTGAACAACGGTTGACCGCCAAGGGGCGTGCCACCCGCGACCGGATCGTGCAGGCCGCCGCCGAGCTGATCGTCACAAAGGGCCTGTCCGCGTTCAACATGGACGGCGTTCGCCGGGCGGCTTCCGTCAGCGGCTCACAGCTCGCCCACTATTTCGCCGATAAGGCGACGCTCATCCGCGCGGTGATCAGGCGCCAGATCGGCGTCGTCTTGGACTTTCACCGCCAGCCCACACTTCGCGGCCTGGGTTCGTTTGACGACTTCGAGCGGTGGATCGACCTGAACATGCGCTACCTGCGGCGCATCGGCTATTTCGGCACCCCCACCTATCACGCGCTCACCGCCCAGTTGGCGAAGTCAGACGACGCCACGCGCGAGGCGTTGGCGGCCGGGTACCGGCAGTGGATTGACTTGCTGGAACAGGCGATTGCGCGGATGAAAGACGACGGATTGCTGGTTCGCGATGCCGATCCACATCAGCTGGCGTTGGTGATCGTCGCCGCGCACCAGGGCGGTGGCGTGCTGACCTTCACTTACCGAGAGGAGTGGCCCCACGCCGACGCCATTCGCTTCGCAATCAACTATTTGCGTCTGTTCGCCACCGACCCCGCCGAGCGCGCACCCCGTCCGCCGCGCCGGTCCAGCGCGCGTCGCCCGGCGCGACGGGCCGGCTGAGCGATTGGTGCCGAAGGTGGTGAAGTGACCGAACGCAACCCATCGCGCTTCACCCGCAAGGGACTGGCGACACGCGCGCGCATCATCGAGGTCGCCGCCCGGCTGATGTTCGAGCGGGGCGTCGCCAACACGAGCGTCGACCAGGTTCGCCGCGCCGCCGCTGTGAGTGGATCCCAGATCTCGCACTACTTCGGCGATAAGCGCGACCTGACCCGCCACGTCATCGATGCGCGCCGTAATGACGTGCGGGACTTTCACACTCGGCCACAGTTCGCCGGACTCGACAGCCTAGATGCCCTGCGGGCGTGGGCCGATGCCTGCGTGGCCGACATCGACGCCGTGTACCGCGTCGGCGGTTGCGTTTATGGGTCCCTGGCCGGTGAGCTGATCGAGGGCGACCGCGAGGTCCACGATGACCTGGCCGCGGGATACGACCAATGGATCGACCTGTTTCGGGCCGGACTGGAGTCGATGCGCGAGCGCGGAGATTTGCGCCCGGAGGCCGACGCGCGGCATCTGGCCGTATCGCTGGTCGCCGCGCACCAGGGCGGCGCGATGCTCACCCACGTCACCGGCGATCCGCAACCGCTGCGGGTCGCCGTCAATGCCGCGGTCGACTATGTGCGCTCCTTTGCGGCGCACCCGCCGCGGCGTAAGCGTCGAGCCGTGTCGTCTCGCGGTCGGCGCGAGGCCTGAGTATTGACCTTTCGCTGGACATGGTCGGTGTGGACGCCCATAATAATGGGTCAGTTGGCCCAATATTTGCGTCGCGCCGCCGGGCGCCGTCGCCGCCAACGATGGTGAAAGAGGCAGCCGATGTCCGTGCTCGAGTCACCTCAGCTGCCAACCGCACCGGCGGTCGTACGCGAGCAACCCGGCGGCGAAACCATGCGGGCGATCATCTTGGAAAAGTTTGGCGGTCTGGACAGTCTGGTCTACACCGACATCCCCAAGCCCCTGCCGAAAGATGGCGAAGTCGTCATTGCGGTAAAGGGTTTCGGCATCAACCACGCCGAGATGCACATGCGTCGCGGTGAATGGGCTGAGGCGGCCGAGGTCAGCGGGATCGAATGCGTCGGCATCGTCGACTCGTGCCCGGGCGGCGAATTCCCGGTCGGAGCCAAGGTGGCGGCGCTGATGGGCGGGCTGGGGCGCACCATCAACGGCAGCTACGCCGAGTACACGCGGGTTCGCGCCGCCAATGTCGCCCTCATTGAGTCGGACCTGCCCTGGTCGGATTTGGCCGCCCTGCCCGAGACCTACGCGGTCGCCTGGACATGCCTGTTCCGCAACCTCGACCTGAGATCCGGACAAACGTTGGTTTTACGGGGCGCGACCTCCTCATTCGGCCAAGCCGCACTCAAGATGGCGGTCACCGCCGGCGCGCGGGTCATCGCCACGGCGCGAAGCAGCGATCGCTTGCCGATGCTGGAAAAGTTAGGCGCTTCGCGCGTCGAACTGGAAAGGCGCGACCTGGCCTCCCACATCCCCGAAACCAAAGACATTGACGCGGTCCTGGACCTGGTGGGCAACAGCACCATCCTCGACTCCCTCGACATGTTGCGGCGCGGCGGCACGGCGTGCCTGGCCGGATGGTTGGGCGGACTCGACCCGATTGGCGATTTCAACCCGCTGCTGCGCATGGCCAGCGGCGTGAACTGGAACTTCTTCGGGAGCTTCGTCTTTGGGACACCGGGCTTTCCGCTCTCAGACGTACCCCTGCAAGACATCGCCCGGCAGGTTGCCGACGGCGAACTGGATGCGAAGCCGTCACACACCTTCTCTTTCGAGCAGATCCGAGAGGCGCACCGCGTGATGGAGGCGGGAGAAGCCGGCGGGAAGATGGTCGTCGTCATGCAGTGACGTGACCGCGGACGCCGAAAAGTTTTCGCGACGAAGGGACACGATCATGGGGCTCGCATGGCAGCAAGGCCCGCTTGCGACGGGATCGGTGGGGCATTTCCTGACCGAGCAGCCACTGCCGGCGCGGCTGCTCTTCGCCGAGCCGCTGCGGCGACGGATGAAAGTACGCTTCGCGGACAGATGGATAGTCGACAGCGAAGACGTGATCCTGCTACACGAACCGGGCCGATATCCAGTCGCCTACTTTCCCCGCGCTGACATCGAAGACGAAACGCTGCGCGCCGAGGACCGGGTGACGCAACACCGCGATCTCGGGGCCACCCAGTGGTTCTCCGTCTCCGCATCGGGGCGCGAGACCAATCACAGCGCGTGGGAACACACCGGGCTACCGGCGTATGCCGCCGTTCTCGAGGGCCGGGTGGCGTTTGCCTGGCGCGCCATGGATGCGTTCTACGAGGAAGAGGAACGGATCGTCGGGCACGCCGCGGACGCCTATCACCGTATCGACATTCGTTCTACCGCAAGGCATCTGGTTGTCCGCGATGGCGACCGGGTGGTCGCCGACACTTATCGCCCGTTGGCGCTGTATGAGTCAGGCTTTGCGCCCAGATGGTACGTGCCGCGCGAAGATACCGACGAGTCCGCGCTGAAACCCAACGATATCCAGACGTTTTGCCCGTACAAGGGAATCTGCTCCTACTATGACATCGGAACCCGCAAGCGCGCGGCATGGTCTTATGTGGACGCTTGGACGGAGGTCGCGCGGGTCCGCAATCTGGTGTCCTTCGAACCCGACAAGATCGACGTGCACCTCGACGGTAAGCAACTTCAGCTCGAACCCGGCCAGACCGTAATCCCACACGGCGTCGACCGTGGACTCGACACGGACGAGGTGTCAGGACAGAACCGGAGCGCCTCATGAGGGCGTCCCTGGAAGTCGTCGTCCTACCCGTCGCGGATCCCGATCGCTCGCTACGGTTCTACCGGGACCAGGTCGGGTTCAACCTCGACGTCGATTACGCACCCACCCCCGAGTTCCGGGTCATCCAATTGACGCCCGAAGGCTCGGGCACCTCGATCCAATTCGGTGTGAGCCTGACCGATGCGCCGAGTGGCTCGGTGCGGGGCCTCTATCTCGTGGTCTCCGACATCGAGGCCTGCCGCGCGGAATTGACTGATCGCGGCATAACCGTCGGCGAGATACGTCACAAGGACACCGACGGCGGCTGGAGCGGCAGATTCCTCCCGGGTACCGACCCGCATCGGGGTGACTATGCGAGCTTTGCCGACTTCCGCGATCCCGACGGCAATGCCTGGGTGGTGCAGGAGCGGAACCATCAGTCGGCTTGACAGCGGGTCAGGCATGGGGCAGCGGGAGGTAGCGGTGGCAGATCGAGACTCCAGTCCTGAACGGCTGCGCGGATTCTCCGACGGCGTGTTCGCCGTGCTCATCACCATCCTGGTGTTGGAACTCAGACCACCGAGCGCCCATGGCTTTCGCGCCCTGCTTCCGCTGTGGCCCACCGGGCTGAGCTACGTGGTCAGCTATCTGTTCATAGCGATCGTCTGGGTCAACCATCACCACCTGTTCAACTACGCCCAGGTAGCGACCCCGCGGCTGGTGTGGTCGAACTTCGCGCACCTGTTTTCGGTGTCACTGATCCCGTTCACCACCGAGTGGATAGCCGACAGCAGGCTGGCGCCGGCGCCGGTATCGCTGTACGCCGCGGTCTTCGTCCTGGTCAACATCACCTACCTGGCGCTGTGCTGGGAAGCGGTGGATCGGCCCTCCCACCAAGACGTTTCAGCGCGGATGCGCCGCATGCTGCAAATGCGGTCGTTCATCACCCTCGGGGTGTTCGTGACGGCGGCGCTGCTCGCTTTGTGGTGGCCGGTGGCGGCGATGTCGTTGATTGTGTTGTGCCTCGTGGGGTATCTCCGACCGGACATCCCCCAACGAAAGAACGTCGAGCGCTAGCGATGGCATCACCGTCCGTCCTGATCTTCGACGTCAACGAGACGTTGCTCGATATCGAGTCGATCGCACCGCTTTTCGGCGAGTTGTTCGGCGACGACGGCGTCCTGCGGGAATGGTTTGCGCAGTTGATCATGTACTCGACGGCCATCACGCTGGCCGGCCACTACGTGACGTTTCCGGTGCTCGCCCAGGGGGTGCTGCGCATGTTGGGCGACATCCACCGGGTGGACGTCACCGACGACGATCTGGCCCGCCTGAAGGTAGGACTGCTCACCATGCCGGCACACTCCGATGTCGCCGAGGGGCTTGCGGCGCTGCGTGACAACGGTTTTCGGCTGGCAACCCTGAGTAATTCCCCGCCCAACCCGGATGGCCCGACGGCTCTGCAGAGTTCGGGGCTAGCGGGCTACTTCGAACACCAACTGAGCGTCGATGCGCGCAGCGTCTTCAAGCCCTCACCCGCCGTGTATCAGTACGCATGCGAGACGATCGGGATCGCCCCGGCTGACTGCATGATGGTCGCCGCACATGTGTGGGACACCATCGGTGCGCAGAGTGTCGGATTCGGTGGAGCTCTGATCACCCGGCGGGGCAACGCACCGCTGCCGGTCGACGGCCTGCCGCAGCCGAACATCGTCGTCAGAGATCTACGCGAGCTCGCCGAGCGGCTGATCGAGCTCCGATGAAAACACAGCGTGCACCCTCGGCGCCGTGGCCACCAAGCGAAAGGATCGTCGAGCATGGCAGCAGCTGGGGCAGCAGCGTTCGACGTCGTAGTCCTCGGCGCCGGGCCGATCGGCCAGAACGCCGCCGAACGCGCCCGCGCCGCAGGACTGCGTGTTGCTCTGGTCGAGCGGGAACTAGTCGGCGGTGAATGCTCGTATTGGGCATGCGTGCCCAGTAAAGCGTTGCTGCGCCCGGTGATTGCGCTTTCCGACACCCGCAGAATCGACGGTGCGCGGGATGCGGTCACCGGGCCGCTGAACGCCGAGGGCGTCTTTGGGCGAAGGAACCGTTACGTGACCGACTGGGACGACAGCAGCCAGGCCGACTGGGTGAGTGGGATCGGCGCGACCCTGATACGCGGGCACGGGCGATTGGACGGCGCGCGCCGCGTCGTCGTCACCGACGGCGCCGGCGAACGGCTGGCACTGACGGCACGGCATGCGGTGGTCATCTGCACCGGAAGCCGGTCGGCGCTGCCCGACTTGCCCGGCCTCGCCGAGGCGAGGCCATGGACCAACCGGCGGGCCACCGATAGCAGCGCGGTCCCCGAACGGCTCGCGGTCGTCGGCGCCGGCGGCGTGGGCGTCGAAATGGCCACGGCGTGGCAGGGATTAGGCTCCCAGGTGACCCTGCTGGTGCGAGGCTCTGGACTGCTGCCGCGAATGGAGCCCTTCGTGGGTGAGCTGATCGGGCGGGGCCTCACCGAGGGCGGCGTCGACGTGCGAGTGGGGGTGTCGGTTCGCGCGCTGCGCCGACCGGACGAATCCCACGTCGTCCTCGACTTGGACGACGGCACCGGGTTGGAGGTCAACGAGGTGCTCTTCGCCACCGGACGCGCCCCGCTGACCGACGACATCGGTTTGGAGACTGTGGGACTGACACCGGGCAGCTGGCTCGAGGTGGACGACACCTGCCTGGTCCACGGCGCCGCGGAGGATGGCTGGCTTTACGCGGCCGGCGACGTCAACCACCGGGCCCTACTCACCCACCAGGGCAAGTACCAGGGCCGCATTGCCGGTGCGGCCATCGGCGCCCGCGCGGCGGGAAAGCCATTGGACACCAAACCGTGGGGCGCGCATGTGACGACCGCCGACCATCATGCGGTGCCGCAGGCCTTCTTCACCGATCCCGAAGCCGCCGCCGTCGGACTGACGGCTGCGCAAGCCGAACGGGCCGGGCACCGGGTCCGCACGGTGGACGTCGAAATCGGCGACGTGGTGATGGGGGCCAAGCTTTACGCCGACGGCTACACGGGCCGCGCGCGGATGGTGGTGGAGGCGGATCGCGGTCACCTGCTCGGCATGACCATCGTCGGCCCGGGCGTGACCGAGCTCCTACACTCGGCGACCATCGCCGTCGCCGGCCAGGTGCCGGTCGACCGGCTGTGGCATGCGGTGCCGTGCTTCCCGACAATCAGCGAGCTGTGGCTCAGACTGCTCGAGGCGTATCGGGACGCCACGGACGATAATTGACCGATGGCCACCGCAGACGGGTTCCATCCAGACTTCGACGACACAGCGACGCCGGTCGCACGCAACCGGGTACGCCACATCAAGGCATCCGAGATCAGCTCCGATACCGCACAATCCGAGGGGCTGCGGCGCTTCGCCGCCCTGTCCGGCCGGTCGGTCGGCGCGGAGAAGCTCTGGATGGGTGAGACGCACGCGTCGCCGCGATCGGCCTCGGACAACCACCACCACGGTGAAGCCGAAACCGCCATCTATGTGCGAAGTGGCAACCCGGAGTTCGTCTTTCACGATGGCAACGAGGAAGTCCGCATCGCCACCGCACCCGGCGATTACGTCTTCATCCCGCCGTACCTGCCCCACCGGGAGGAAAACCCCGACCCCGACACCACCGCCGAGGTGGTGATCGCCCGCAGCACCCAGGAAGCGATCGTGATCAACCTTCCCGCGCTGTATCCGCTGGCCGACTCCTAGTAGACGGCGATCTCGATCAGGTTTCCGTCGACGTCACGGCAGTAGTGTGAGGTCATCTCGCCCAGGGCCCCTACTTTGGTCACCGGTCCGGCGATCACCTCCACCCCACACGCGCCGAGATGGGCGCGCACGTCATCCGGACTGGCGCGCGTGACAAAGCACAGGTCCTCGGAACCGGCCGCCTCGACGGACCCGGTGAACCAGTCGGGGTCGTCGACCAACGCCCCGACCGGTCGCAGGTTGATCTTCTGCTCCCCGAAGCGCAGCGCCGTTCTGCGCGAGGGCCCGAACGTCTCACGCCGCATGCCCAGCACCCGCACGTACCATGCGGCGGTGGCTTCGACGTCGCGGCAATTCAAGACGATGTGGTCGAACCTCTCGACGGCGAACGGCACGTCAATCCTCCCGGGTCGTGCGAAGCTGGGCCGCCACCGCGGCCGCCAGATCATCGGCGGCCTGCTCATCGAGCGGCTGGTGAGCGAAAGCCATTCGGTACCAGAGTAATCCGAAAACCTGGTCGACCACGATTTCGGGCCGGTCCATCGGTGCGATCTCACCGCGGGTTTCGGCCCGGTGCACTATCCACGCCAACTCTTCGCGACGCGCCGCCGTGAAGGCCGCCAGCCGCTCCATCGTCGCAACGTCGCCCAGCGCCTCACGTAGCGCGCCCATCAGCAGCGTGCGATGGACGGCCGCGGCGGAAAAGGTGGAGCTGAGAAACGCGCGCAGATCGCCGTCCAGGCGCCCGGTGTCGGGTATCGGTGCGGCTTGCCGCGCCCGGTGCACCATCGCATCGAGCAGCACCGCGCTTTTCGATGGCCACCAGCGGTAGATCGTTTGTTTGCCTACGCCTGCCCGCTCGGCGATGGCGGACACAGTGATCCGAACGTCTCCGCCCGCGGCGGCTAACAAGTCCGCGGCCGCATCCAGGATTGCCCGCTCCGCCGCTTCATTGCGTCGGCTGCCCGTATGCGCCCGCCGGTTCACCGTCACAGCTGCAGGCTAGCGCTCCTATTGACGAGACCGCCAGTCTCGACAATGCTGGGGGCCATGAGCATGAACGGACCCCTCCCCGACCGCAAACGCCGCTGGGTCAGCCGCTTTCATCGGTACGTAGCCAACCCGGTCACCCGGCGTCTGCCCACCCAGGTACTGCTGGAGACAACCGGCCGGGTCAGCGGACGGCCACGGCGCACCCCAGTGGGAGGACGGCTCGAAAAAGGAGCGTTCTGGCTGGTATCCGACCACGGCGACTCCTCGGATTACGTCCGAAACATCAAGGCCGACAACCGGGTTCGCATCCGAATTCGCGGCCGCTGGCGATCGGGAACTGCTGTGCTGCTACCCGAGGATGACCCGGTCGCCCGATTGGCCGTCCTGCCGCGGTTCAACAGCTCGCTGGTGCGCGCATTGGGCACCGATCTGCTGACGCTGCGGATCGATCTCGACCGGCCGTAGCGACCGGATCAGTACCGCCTTTACCCCGGCGAGACGAGACGTTTTAATACATCTCGTGGTCCCCGACGCGCTGGATCTCGACGCCGCCGATCTGCGGATATCGCGCGGCAGCGTGCCGGCCAGCACCCAGCTCGCCGAGGCCCTCAAGGCGGCGATCGTCAAACAGCGCCTGCCCCGCGGCGCGCGACTGCCCACCGAGCGAGAACTCATCGACCGCACCCGCGTGAGCCGGGTGACGGTGCGCGCGGCCGTCGGGCTGCTCGAACGCCAAGGATGGCTGGTGCGAAAGCAGGGCCTGGGCACCTTCGTGGCCAACCCGGTCAAACAAGAACTCGGACCCGGCGTGCGGACCATCACCGAGGTTCTGGCCGGCTCCGGGATCACACCGAACGTCGACGTCTTGTCGCACCGAGTCGAAGATGCGCCGCAGCGAATCGCTGAAACTCTCGGCCTGTCGAAAGTCCTCTGTGTGCACAGGCGGTTCCGGGACGGCGAGCAACCCCTCGCCCTGATGATCGCCTACCTGCCAACCGGATTGGGCAAGGCCGTGGAGCCCTTGCTGAGGAGCGCGACCGATGAGCAGACCGCCCAGGCGATGGAAAGCACCTACACCATGTGGGAGCGCCGACTCGAGATTCCCGTCGCGCGGGCCAACTATGAGATTCACGCGGCCGGCGCATCGCTGGAGGTGGCCGGCGCCCTCAACCTGCCGCTGGGTTCACCCGTGCTGGTCCTCGTACGCACCAGCTACGGCCATGACGGCAAGCCGCTCGAGGTGGTGGAATTCCACTATCGCCCCGAGCGATACAGGTTTTCGGTCACGTTGCCGCGTACGGTCCCGGGTCCGGGCGCCGGGATCGTGGAACGGCGCGACCAGGCGTAGCCCGCCACTCAGCGAATTCTCAACGAATTCTTCGGTGCCGCATCGCTTGGCTCCAAGCATCTACAAAGATGTCGGCCGCAACATCTATTCATGACGAATGAGCAGCTGTGCGCGAACCTGATCGAACGTTACTTGCGCACCCGCGGGCGGCGCTATTTTCGTGGCCACCATGACGGCGAATACTTCTTCGTCACCAGCGCTCCGCGGCGCCTGCACATTCACTTCGAGGTCTCGCCGGCGCATGACGATGTGCTGATCATCCGGGTCAGCCCGGGGTGCTACTTCCCGGCGGCCGACCGCCCCTGGCTGACTTACTTCGCCGACAGGTGGAACCGCCTTGACCGCCACGTCACCGCGATCGTGCACGGCTCGTCTGATCCGCATCGCATCGGCGTGGTGGCACGCAAGTCGCAATGGGTCCGAAGCGACGTCTCGTTCAACGATTTCGCGTCGTTCGTCGACCGAACCATCGCGGATGCAACCGAGCTCTTCGAGGAACTGAGTCCTTCCGTCGAATTGCCTTCGACGGAACGGTCACTGCTGCGCGAGGCCGGCTGAAGTTCCGCCGAGCTAGTCGGCCGACGGGGCATCCGGGCGCGGCTCACCCAGCTTGGCGCGTATTGCGCCCCACGGGTCTGCGTAGCGTCCGGGCGCATCCCGGTAGGCCGCACGGCTCTTGAGGAACCGCCGCGCCAGGGGGGAGATCAGCCGCATCGGGTAGCGCCGCCACCCCGCGGTGGCTCGCATCTCGGTGAGCATGTCCGGCCACGAGTGGTGCTGGAACTCCAGCACCTGCTGGGCGCGAGCGGTATCCATCCAGTCGGTGACGAACCAGCCGTCGTCGCTGTCCGGATCGCCCGGCCGGCCCCCGGGCAAGACGTCGACCAGACCACGCGCGGCCGCCAGCGCCTTGCCGATCTCACCCTGCCGAAGGCGGTGCGACTCGTCACCGGCGATCAGCAGCGTCTCACCGGCGACGTCGGCGGTGACGGCCGCGGCGAACGCGCGCGCGACGTCGCGCACGTCGACGGTGTGGATGCGACCATCGGTCGGCAGGGCGCTTTCGAAGTACAACGCATCGACGCTGAACGGCATCGCGTCCGGTTCCACGCTCATCACCCCGCCGAGGCGCAAGATGACCCACTCGAGATCCGCGGATCGGATGTGGCGTTCGGCTTCGGCCTTGTGGGCGCCGTAGAGGTCGGCCGGGTTGATCGGTGAATCCGGGCGTAGCAGCTCGGCGTGGCGGTGGGGGTTGCGCGCGCCGTAGACGGCGTTGCTGGACGCCTGGATGAACCGCACCGGATGGGGCCGCGATTGCGCCGCGCGCAGCAACGAGACTGTCGCGTCGACGTTGACGCGGCGGCCCAGCGCAGGCTGGCGATAAATTCCCGGCGGAATCACCGCGGCCAGGTGAACGATGGCGGAGGGCGACGTGTCGGCGAGCAGGCGATCAACCTGAGCCGGGTCGGTCAGATCGGCCCAGTGCGCCTCGGCGCCCACCGGCAGCGAGTTCGCGGCCTTGCGCTGGGCGGCGGTGCCGAGGTCGGCCGCGACGACCCGATGGCCGTCGGCAACCAGTCGCCGCACCGTCTGGGACCCGACGAGGCCGAAACCCCCAGTAACCAGAACCTTTTCGGACATGCTCCCCCACTGCTCGCTCCCCAGCAAACGGATATGACATTCTCCTAAATGGAGAGTAACATATGCTAGCCAGGGGTCCAGGTTTGAGGCCGGCGTCACACCGGCAACAAATAGCAAAGAGCGCAGAACAGACAGCGGGGAGCCATGACGGGCAACGGTGTGGACGCGGCGGACAACCACGAAACCGCCAAATGGGACCCGGCCTTCACCGAACAGGTCACCAGAGTGCTCGGGCCGGCCATCAAACGGTACTACCGGGCCGAGGTGCGACACATCGACAACGTCCCGCCCTCGGGTGGCGCCCTGGTGGTGTCCAACCACTCGGGGGGGATGCTGACCCCGGACGTGCTGATCTTCTCCCCCGCCTTCTACGAACACTTCGGCTACGACCGGCCGGTGTACACCCTCGGCCACTACGGCCTGTTCATCGGCCCGCTGGACGGCTGGCTGCGCCGGCTCGGGGTCATCGAGGCCAGCCGCGAAAACGCCGCCACCGCCCTGCATTCCGGCGCGGTGGTACTGGTGTTCCCGGGCGGCGACTACGACTCCTACCGGCCGACCTTCAGCGCGAACACGATCGACTTCAATGGCCGCACCGGATACGTGCGGACCGCCATCGAAGCCGGGGTGCCCATCGTGCCGACGGTGTCCATCGGCGCCCAGGAGACCCAGCTGTTCCTCACCCGGGGCAACTGGTTCGCCCGCAAGCTGGGGCTAACCAAGGCGCGGATGGACATCCTGCCGATCAGCGTCGGGTTCCCGTTCGGGCTCAGCGTGATCTTCCCGCCCAACGTGCCCCTGCCGGCAAAGATCGTCACCGAGGTTCTGGAGCCGATCGACATCACCGCCCAGTTCGGCGACGACCCCGACGTCGACGAGGTCGACGCCCACGTACGCGCCGTCATGGAGGCCGCGCTCAAGCGGCTGGCCGGGCAGCGCCGGTTCCCGATCCTGGGCTGACGGCGCCCGGGGCCGCTGGAGGTGACCTGTGAAGCGACTCAACGGCATGGACGCGATGCTGCTCTACAGCGAGACGCCCAACCTGCACACCCACACCCTCAAGGTGGCCGTCATCGACCCGACCGACGCCGACGGCGAATTCGGATTCGAGGCCTTCCGCCGCCACGTGCGTCGCCGGCTCCATCTGCTGGAACCGTTGCGCTACAAGCTCGTTGACATCCCGTGGCATCTGCATCACCCGATGTGGCAGGAGAATTGCGAGGTCGACCTCGACTATCACCTGCGCCGGGTGCGGGTGCCCGCCCCGGGTGGGCGGCGCGAGCTCGATCAGGTGATCGGCGAGGTGGCATCCACCCCCCTGGACCGCAGTCGTCCGCTGTGGGAGTTTCATTTCGCCGAGGGGCTGGCCGGTGGGCGATTCGCCCTGATCGGCAAGGTTCACCACGCGCTGGCCGACGGAGTCGCCTCGGTCAACCTGCTGGCCCGCGCGATGGACCTGCGCGACGGGCGCACCGACGAGCGCGACAACGACGAAGCCGGCGTCACGATGTCCAGTGCCGACCTGGTGCGCGCGGCGGCGCGCGACCACGTCCGCCAGATCGGCGAACTGCCCGGGCTGCTCAGGGACGCGGCGGTCGGGATGATGCGGGTGCGCCGCCGGTCCCGCGAGCGCGGCGATCACCCCGACCTGGCCGACGCGTTCGACGCACCGCCGACCTTCCTCAACCACGTCGTCTCGCCCCGGCGCTGGTTCGCCAGTACCTCGTTGTCGCTGCCCGAGGTCAAGGCGACGGCAAAAGCCTTGGGCATCACGGTGAACGACGTGGTGCTGGCGATGGCGACCGGCGGGTTGCGCACGCTGCTGCTGGCCTATGACGGCGCGGCCGATCGCCCCATCATCGCCTCGGTGCCGACGGCCACCGACAAGTCGGACCGGATCACCGGTAACGAGATCAGCGGGCTGATGATCTCGCTGCCGGTCCACGTCGCCGACCCGGTGGAACGGGCCCGACTGGTCGCCCTGGCCACCAAGATCGCCAAGGAAGACCACGAAGTCCTGGGTCCGGAGCTGTACGGGAAGATGATGGCCTACCTGCCGACCGCGTTGGCGCCCGCCGCGTTTCGATGGCTGGGCCTGCGTGACGCGCCGAACAAGCTGATGAACGTCGCGGTGTCCAGCGTGGTGGGCCCGCGCGAACGGGGCCACTTCGGTGGCGCGGCCGTCAGCGAGATCTACTCCACCGGCGTGCTGTCTCCCGGCGCCCCGGTCAACATCACCGTGTGGAGTTACGTGGACCGGCTCGGCGTCGCGGTGCTCACCGACGATCAAACTTTCCACGACCCGCACGAGGCCACCGACGCCATCGGCGCGTCCTTTGCCGAATTACGCGATGCCGCAGGCGTTTCCGCTCAGCCGGCGAGCACGCCGTCGAGCACCGAATAGAACAGGCCCAGGCCGTCATCCGACGGCCCGGTCAGCGCTTCGATGGCGTGCTCGGGATGCGGCATCAGACCCACCACGCGTCCGTTGGCGGAGCTCACCCCGGCGATGTCGTGCAGCGAGCCGTTGGCGTTTTCGTGGTAGCGGAACACCACCCGCCCCTCGCCCTCGAGCTCCTCGATCACCTCGGCGGGCGCCACGTAGCGTCCCTCGCCGGATTTCAGCGGGACCAGTAGGTCGGCGTCGGGCTCGAAGCGCGACGTCCACGCCGTCGAGGTCGAGGCAACCCGCAGCCACACGTCGCGGCAGATGAAGTGCAGACCCACGTTGCGCGTCAGCGCCCCGGGCAACAGCCCCGCCTCGCAGAGCACCTGAAAACCGTTGCAAATGCCCAACACCGGCAGGCCACCCCGTGCGGCCTCCACCACCTCGGTCATCACCGGGGCGAACCTGGCGATCGCACCGGCCCGCAGATAGTCGCCGTAGGAGAAACCGCCGGGCACCACCACGGCGTCGACGCTCTTGAGATCGGCGTCGGCGTGCCAGAGGCTGACCGGCTCCGCCCCGACGCGGCGCGCGGCCCGGGCGGCGTCGACGTCGTCGAGCGTGCCGGGAAAGGTAATGATGCCGATGCGTGCCGTCACTGTGTCTCCCGGCTGATGGTCCAGTCTTCGATCACGGTGTTCGCCAGCAGCGATTCCGCAATCTCGGCGAGCGCCGAATCATCGACGCTGTCGTCGACTTCGAGCTCAAAACGTTTGCCCTGCCGCACTTCCGAGATTCCCGGATGTCCGAGGCGACCGAGCGCACCGACAATCGCCTGACCCTGCGGGTCGAGAATCTCCGCTTTGGGCATCACGCTCACGATCACCCGGGCCACCGGCGGTCCTCCTGAGAAGTTGGCGTTTCGGCGCCAACTCTACCGGCGAAAGCGCAGCTCGGGGTTACAGGCACGAGGCAATGTAGGCCTCGCACAGCGGTGCGCTCATCGCGCCCAGCACCGCATCGTCGCCCATGGCCGGCCAGGACACTTGCGGCGGCGCCGTTGACCAGAGCGTGACCTCGCTGATCGTGCTGCTGGCCGGGTGGGCGAACAGATAGGTGTGCATCACCACCGGGCCGCTGATCACGGCGGCCATCCGGGTCGTTTCGTCGCTGGTCAGCGACGGAGACTCCTGCGGTGCGCGCTGCTGGCAGGCGCGCAGCGCGGCGACGGCATTGCTGAACGCCGTGGCCACGGTCGCACCACCGCGGGCGGTGTCCCCACGCCAGTGCAGGACCTGGGCCTGCAGTTGCCACTGCCCGTCGGGATGCTGGACCGTCGCGCGAGCCGCGACGGCCGAGTCGCGGGGGTCCTGCGGCATCGCCGGCGCCGCGCACAGCTCCTCGAACCGGAAATGGGGCCCCGGCGCCGAACCGGTCGTCTGCACCGCCTGGCCGGCCAGCGCGGGCCAGTGATACACCGCGTCCAGCGGCACGGCGTGCTGATCGATCCACGCGGTGTTCGGGATCCGGTCGCACAGCCCCGGGCAAGTCTCGGGTTCGGCGTGCGCAGGAATGACGACCACTAGAGCGACCGCGAAACCGCCGGCGACCAGCATCGTGGCCAGGATCACGCGCATCGGCAGCTTGTCCATCAAGGCACAATCGTAGATATGCAACTGACGCATTTCGGCCATTCGTGCCTACTTGCCGAGTTCGACCACACCCGCCTGCTCTTCGACCCCGGTACCTTCGCGCACGGCTTCGAGGGAATCACCGGCTTGACCGCCATCTTGATCACCCATCAGCATCCCGACCATGTCGACGCCAAACGGCTGCCGGCGTTGCTCGAGGGTAACCCGGACGCGGCGCTTTACGCGGACCCACAGACCACCGCGCAACTGGGCGCGCCCTGCCGGGAGGTCCATGTCGGCGACGAGCTGCACATCGGTGAGCTGACCGTCCGCGCTGTCGGCGGCAAGCACGCGGTCATCCACCCGGAAATCCCTGTGATAGAGAACATTTCGTTCTTGGTGGGCGATGCCGACCATCGCGCCCGGTTGATGCATCCCGGGGACGCGCTGTTCGTGCCCGACGAACCGGTGGACGTCTTGGCGACGCCCGCGGCCGCGCCGTGGATGAAGGTGTCCGAGGCGGTCGATTACCTGCGCGCGGTGGCCCCCCAGCGCGCCGTCCCGATTCACCAGGGGATCATCGCCCCGGACGCGCGGGGCATCTACTACGGCCGGCTCACCGAGATGACCAGCACCGACTTCCAGGTGCTCCCCGAAGAAGACGCCGTCACGTTCTAGCGGCCGGTTGGCGCCGCCCCGCTAGGTGATGTCGTCGGCGGCGCCGCGGCCGGCGGCGCGGCCGGAGAAGATGCAGCCGCCCAGGAAGGTGCCCTCAAGCGCGCGGTAGCCGTGCACGCCGCCGCCCCCGAATCCGGCCACCTCGCCGGCGGCGTACAGCCCGGTCAGGGGCGTGCCGTCGGCCTTCAGCACCCGCGAGGCCAGGTCGGTTTCGATGCCGCCCAATGTTTTTCTGGTCAGGATGTGCAGCTTGACCGCGATCATCGGCCCCGCCTTGGGATCGGTCAGCCGGTGCGGGGCCACCACCCGTCCCAGCCGATCACCCAGATAGGTTCGGGCGGCGCGGATCGCCGTGATCTGTCCATCCTTGCTGTACTTGTTGGCGACCTCCCGGTCCCGCGCCGTGACCTCGGCCTCCACCGTCGCGTAGTCCAGCGGCTGCACATCGGGCAGCTTGTTCATGGCGGACACCAAGTCGCGCAATGAGTTCGCGCTGACGAAGTCCACGCCCCGGTCGACAAACGCCTGGACCGGTCCGGGCGGCCCGGAACTGGCCCGGTTGCGCAGCAGCTCCTTTATGCTCTGCCCGGTCAGATCGGGATTCTGCTCCTGGCCGGAGAGCGCGAACTCCTTCTCAATGATCTTGGCGTTCAACACAAACCAGGTGTAGTCGAACCCCGATTGGGTGATGTATTCCAAGGTGCCCAGCGTGTCGAAGCCCGGATAGAGCGGCACCGGCAACCGATTGCCGTTCGCATCGAGCCACAGTGACGACGGGCCGGGGATGATGCGGATGCCGTGCAGCGGCCAGATGGGGTCGTAGTTGGTGATGCCCTCGACGTAGTGCCACATGCGGTCGGGGTTGATCACCCGCGCCCCGGCCCGCTGCGCAATGCCGATCATCCGGCCGTCGACATGGGCCGGCACCCCGCTCAGCAGTTGCTCGGGGACGCGGCCCATCCGCTTGGGCCAATTCTTGCGCACCAGTTCGTGATTGGCCCCGATGCCGCCACTGGTGACGATAACCGCGTCGGCACGGAATTCGAACTGTCCTAACGCTTTTCGCGACGACGCGACGCCCCTCGGCGTGGCGGAGGGCTCCAGCACGGTGCCCCGCACGCCCGTCACCGCCTCACCCTCGACGATCAGCTCGTCGACCTGATGGCGATGCGCGAACCGCACGGCTGAGCGGTCGCGCAACTGACGGGCGAAAATCTCCACCAACGCGGGCCCGGTACCCCAGGTGATGTGGAAGCGGGGAACCGAATTGCCGTGCCCCTGTGCGCCATACCCGCCGCGCTCCGCCCAGCCGACCAACGGGAAAAGCTTGAGCCCCCGCGAACGCAACCAACTGCGCTTCTCCCCCGCGGCGAAATCGACGTAGGCGTGCGCCCATTGGCGTGGCCAATAATCCTCGGGCCGGTCGAACGCCGCCGTGCCCAGCCAGTCCTGCAGCGCCAATTCATGGCTGTCGCGAATTCCCAACCGGCGCTGCTCGGGGCTGTCGACGAAGAACAGCCCACCGAAAGACCAGAACGCCTGCCCGCCCAGGTTGGCGCTGTTCTCCTGGTCGACGATGAGCACCCGCAAGCCGCGATCCACCAGTTCGCAAGCCGCGACCAGGCCGGCCAGTCCCGCCCCGACGACGATGGCATCGGCGTGGAACCCCGAAACCGAAGAATCGCTCATGTCGGACCAGGGTAGTGCCCCGACGAGCAGGTCAGGCGGTCGCTGCCTCAGGCGGCGTCGAGCACGGCCCTGGCCTGGTCCCAGCGGTACACGCCGGGGGTGCAGCCGTGCATCAACGCCAGGTCGACCGCGTCCACCATCGCCTGCAGCGGCCCGGGTTTGCGAAGGTGACGTGCCGCGACCGCAACCCGCACAACGCCGCCGCGCCGAGCGATCCGTTCGGCGGACAGCACCACCATCCGGCACCACCACGGCTCGGTGAGGAAGCCTTCGCCGATGCCGAGCACCCGGGCGCGCACGGTGCTGTGACGGACCAGGTCGGTGATCCCGTGCAGATCGGCCAGCAAGCGGAACCCGTTGTCCGGCAACGCTTTCACAACGCCAGGCGACACCACCCAGCCGGGTGCGGCGAACAGGCGGGTGCGCAGCCCGAGGTGCTCGAGCACCCGGTCGGCGGCCATCAATCGCAGGTTGGCCTCGTGCGCCCGCAGGATCGCGAATTCGCCGCGGCGCTTCTTCGTGACCGCGTCGTCGTAGCCGTGCAACACGATGGCGTCACCGCCCGCGCGACGGGTGGTCAGCCACTCGACGGTTCCCGGGTCGCGGTCGAGCCGGTAGTCGCCGGACAGGCGGGGAGCCACCAGTAACGACACCGGCACCTTGCGGGCATCCATTTGCGTGCAGAACGCCTCGACGTCGGGCAGGGTGCGTTCACCGATCCCCGAGACCGAGACGATCAATTTTCCAGACACACCAGCAGTTTGCCGATCCCAAGTGTCGGAACGGTGAAGGACACGCAGACAGCAGGCGATATGCAGGCGCCCATGCGTGCTCACTGATTTCGGCGGTAGGGCGAACCCGCGCAGGCCGCAAACGTCGGGCCAGGTGATCAGTTCGATATGCTAAGCAACGCCATGGATGAGGCGTCGTACGCGGCGGCAAAGACGCCGCCGTCCCACCACCCGACCGGGCAGCCGGGCGTCGAGGAACGGGTATATCCCGACAAGCTCGATGCCGCGCTGTTGCGGATCTCCGGCGTGTGCATCCTGGCCACGGTGATGGCGATCCTGGACGTCACGGTCGTCAGCGTCGCCCAACGAACCTTCATCGATCAGTTCGCCTCCTCGCAGGCCGTCGTGGCCTGGACGATGACCGGCTACACGCTCGCCCTGGCGACCGTGATCCCGATAACCGGGTGGGCCGCCGACCGGTTCGGCACCAAGCGCCTCTTCATCGGTTCGGTGGTGGCCTTCATCCTGGGCTCCTTGCTGTGCGCGATCGCGTCGAACATCTTGCAGCTCATCGTCTTTCGCATGGTACAGGGAATCGGCGGCGGCATGCTGCTGCCGTTGGGATTCATGATCCTGACCCGCGAAGCGGGCCCGGGCCGGCTGGGGCGCCTGATGTCGATCCTGAGCATCCCGATGCTGCTCGCCCCGATCGGCGGGCCGATCCTGGGCGGCTGGCTGATCGACACGTCGAGCTGGCGGTGGATCTTTCTGATCAACGTGCCGATCGGATTTCTCACGGTCGCACTCGCCGCCATCGTGTTCCCGCGCGATCATCCCGCGCGCTCGGAAACCTTCGACGCCATCGGCGTGCTGCTGCTGTCGCCGGGCCTGGCGATGTTCCTGTTCGCGGTGTCCTCCGTCCCGGGCCGGGGCACCGTGGCCGACCGCCACGTGGTGATACCGGCGACGATCGGCCTGGCGTTGATCGCGGGCTTCGTCGCGCACGCCTGGCAGCACGCCGATCATCCCCTGATCGACCTGCGGCTGTTCCGCAATCCCGTGCTCACCCACGCCAACGTGACGATGCTGGTGTTCGCCGGGGCGTTCTTCGGCGCCGGCCTGCTGCTGCCGAGCTATTTTCAACAGGTGCTGCACCACACGCCGATGCAGGCGGGCGTGCACATGATCCCCCAGGGGCTGGGCGCCATGCTGACCATGCGGCTGACCGGTCCGCTGGTGGACCGGCAGGGCCCCGGCAAGATCGTGCTGGTCGGCATCGCGCTGATCACCGCCGGCCTGAGCGCCTTCGCCTTCGGGGTGGCCACCCAGGCCCACTATCTGCCGACGCTGCTGGTCGGGCTCGCGATCATGGGCCTGGGCATGGGCTGCACCATGATGCCGCTGTCGGTGGCCTCGGTGCAGGCGCTGGCGCCCCACCAGATCGCCCGGGGAACGACGCTGATGAGCGTCAGCCACCAGGTGGGCGGCTCGGTGGGAACGGCGCTGATGTCGATGATCCTGACGAATCAGTTCAATCGGAGCCCCGACATCCGCGCAGCAAACAAGCTCGCCGCGCTGAACCAGAAGGCGGCGGTCGACGGGGTGCCGGTCGACCAGACCGCGATACCCCGTGCGGCGCTCGCCCCGGACTTTTGGAGCAATGTGGCTCACGACCTTTCCCACGCGTATACGGCGGTATTCGTGATTGCCGTCGTGCTGGTGGTTTGCACCTTCATTCCGGCGTGGTTTCTGCCCAAAAAACCCGCGAGCGAAACCGCCGGCGAATAAGCTGTTCGCCCAGGTAGGACCGCCAGCCGGTTGTCAAGGTGCACTCGCCTTCGACGGCGGGGACGCGCTAATAGGCGCCGGGCCTCCTAGGCAACACGCATGCGTCCACGCATCCTGCGGGGGTCGACTTCAAACGCCGAAAAGCCTCCGCAAGAGAGCACCGATGTCGATATGCTCGGCGGCACTATGCTCAACGTCGTACCGCTGCCTACATGCCGGGGCAATCAGTTCAAGGTCCACCGGTGCGGAGGACGCTAATCCGATCTGACGCTGTGAGGTCGACCACTGCGAAACGTCTCGGCGTGCCCGCCCCTCGCACAAGCGGCTGGGAAGTCGACGACAGCGGAGAAACCAAGGAAATTCTGGGTTACGCATCTACTAGCCAGCACGGATATTCCGTGCCTTCAGCACGGGCGTGGCGGCACCGCCGGCTGTTGGAATAGGCGAGGCTGCCGAGGCGCCAAGAATCCACCACATCCAGCGTTGTCGGTAAGCCGACAACCGGATACACCAGTCAGCGACTGCCCGAAGACGTCTGAGAAAGTAGACGTCTGAAAGCTTCCGAAGAAGGGTACCGATAGCGATATGGTCGGCCAGCCTCCGCAAAGGGTCGGGACCGCGCGCGACGCTCTAGCGCCCTTCGCCGCCTTCGGCCAATCGGACGACAGCGGACGTGAGTACCCCGACAAGCTTGATTTCGCACTGCTCAGGATTGCGGCGGTGTGTGGCCTGGCCTGCATTATGGGTGTGCTGGACAGCACCGTGGTCGCCGTGGCGCAACGCACTTTCATGGATGAGTTCGGTTCCACTCAGGCCATCGTCTCGTGGACGATCGCCGGCTACATGTTGGCGCTGGCAACCGTGAACCCGGTAACCGGGTGGGCAGCCGACCGATTCGGCACCAAACAACCCTTCATAGGATCGGTTGCGCTCTTCACGTTGGGTTCGCTGTTGTGCGCAGTTGCGCCAAATATATGGCTACTCATCCTGTTCCGTGTAGTGCAGGGAATCGGCGGCGGTATGTTGATACCACTCGCCTTCACGATCATGGCCCGCGAGTCGGGTCCCCAGCGGGTCGGTCGCCTGATGGCGCTCGGGGGAATTCCGATCATCCTCGCTCCCATCGCTGGGCCGATATTGGGTGGCTGGCTCATCGACGCGTATGGCTGGAAGTGGATTTTCCTGGTCAACTTGCCGATCGGGTTGGCGGTCATCGCCCTAGCGGTGTTCATATTTCCGAAGGAGCGCCCGTCTCCGTCGGAAACCCTGGACGTTATCGGAATGTTATTGCTGTCGCCCGGGGTGGCGATACTCCTATGCGGTATATCGTCGATCCCCTCGCGTCACACCATTGCCGATCGTTACGTATTGGCTCCAGTGATTATCGGTCTGGCGTTGATCACGGCGTTTGTCTTTCACGCCCGATTCCACGCGGATCATCCCCTTATCGACCTGAATCTATTCAAAAACAAGGTGGTCACTCAGGCGAATGTGACGCTGCTGGTATTTGGGGCGGCGTTTGTTGGCATCGGCGTGCTACTTCCCAGCTATTTCCAGATGGTGCTGCAGCAAACACCTATGCAGTCCGGAATGCACATGATCCCCCTGGCGCTAGGAGCAGCATTGACGCTCCCAATCGCCGGCGCATTCATGGATAGACACGGGCCGGGTAAAATTGTGCTGGTCGGGCTCCCAGTGATCGCGGTTGGTTTGGGAATCTTCACCTTCGGCGTCGCCACTGAAGCTCGTTATATGCCGACATTGCTGGTTGGTCTCCTCGTCACCGGCCTAGGGATCGGTTGCACCACCACACCACTCTCCGCGGCAGGCATCCAGGCGCTCGCCCCCCAACAGATCGCACGGGGTACGACGTTGATGGCGGTCAACCAGCAGGTTAGCGGGTCAGCGGGTGTTGCGTTGTTGGCGGTGATTCTGACCAACCAGGTCAACCGCAATGACAAATTAATCGCCGCCAACAATGTGACGTCGGTGCAGCATGCCGCTGGCCAGCGTGGGGCGTCGCTCGACCCTGCAAAAATCCCGCGACCGGGCCTGACACCGGATCTCTTGACAATTTTGTCGCACAACCTCACGCATGCCTACACGACGGTGTTCACGCTGTCATTCATTTTGGTGTTGGTCACGATTGTTCCGGCGTGGTTTCTGCCCAAGACGCCACACGCTAAACCGGTCGGCGACTGACGCGCGGCGGCCTAGGTCGACGACTGGGCCCCGGCGGCATCCAACAGCCACGCGTATTGGAACGCCGCCTCCTCCCACGCCTTGTAGCGGCCGCTGACGCCACCGTGCCCGGCGTTCATCTGGGTCTTCAACAGGACCGGACTGCCGTCGCCGTTGGCGTGTCGCAGCGCCGCGACCCACTTGGCCGGCTCGACGTAATAGACCCTCGTATCGTTCAGCGACGTCATCGCCAAGATCGCCGGGTACCGCTTGGCCGCTACGTTCTCATACGGTGAATAGGACTTCATGTAGGAGTAGACGTCCTTGTCCGCCAATGGGTTTCCCCATTCGTCCCATTCGGTGACGGTCAGCGGCAAGGAGGGGTCCAAGATGGTGGTCAGCGGGTCGACGAACGGGACCTGCGCGAGAATTCCGGCGAAGAGCTCCGGCGCCAGGTTGGCCACCGCGCCCATCAACAAACCGCCGGCGCTACCCCCCAACGCGACCAGCTGACGAGGCCGGGTGACACCGGAGTCCACCAAATGCCTTGCGACGGCGACGAAGTCGGTGAAGGTGTTCTTCTTCTCCAGCAGCTTGCCGTGCTCGTACCACAGCCGGCCCATTTCACCGCCCCCACGCACGTGGGCGATCGCGAATACCATGCCGCGGTCCAGCAGCGACAGCCGGGCGATGGAGAAGCTCGGGTCGGTGCACAGCTCGTAGGCGCCGTAGCCGTAAAGCAATGCGGGCGCCGGGAATTCGATGTCGGCGCGGTGCACGATCGACACCGGGACCCGGGTTCCGTCGTCGGCGACCGCCCAGTCACGGCGCTCCACATAGTCGTCGGGCCGATAGTCGCCGAGCACGGGTTGCTCGCGCAGCAGCGTGCGCTCACCGGTGGCCAGGTCGATGTCATACACACGCGCCGGGATCACCAGGGATCCGGCCCTGATCCGCAGCTTGGGCGCAGCCCAGTTGGGATTGCCGGCCAGCCCGGACGACATCAGCTCGGAGTCGAAGGAAAACTCTTCGGGCCGGCCGTAGGTGCCGTCGGCGTTGATGGGCCACAGCTGCAGCCGGGGCAGCGCCTCCCGGCGATAGCCGACGACGAGGTGGCCGGCGAAAGCGTCCACCCCGTCGAGCCGGACGTCGTCGCGGTGCGGGATCAGGGTGCGCTGCTGTGTCGGATCGCTGACCGGCGCCTCGGCCAGAGTGAAGTTGACCGCGCCGTCGTTGTGCAGGATCAGGAACCGGTCCTGCCCGCCGATGACCGCGTGCTCCACCGCGTACTCGACACCCTCGCGGCGCGGCAGCACGACCGTGAACGATGCCTGCGGATCGGCGGCGTCGGCGTAGCGATACTCCGAGGTGATCGAGGATCCCGAGGCGATGAAGACGTAGGCCTCGCTGCGCGTGAGACCCACGCCCAGCCAGTACTTTTCGTCGGCTTCGTGATACACCAGCTCCGGTTCGGCACCCGAGCCCGCCCGATACCGCCACACCTTGTCGGGACGGTGGGCGGCATCCAGGGTCAGGTAGTACACGGTGCGGTTGTCGGCGGCCCAGGTGGCGCCCGCCCCGATGTCGGCGATCTCGTCCGGGTACAGCTCGCCGGTGCGTAAGTCCTTGAACCGCAACGTGTACCGCTCATCACCCAGGGTATCGACCGAATAGGCCAGCAGGTTCCCGTCCAGGCTGACCGTCGCGGCGCCCAGGGAGAAGAATTCGTGGCCCTGCGCCTCGGCGTTGGAGTCGAGCAGGATCTGCTCGCCGGGGATCTCGGTGTCCTCGTCCAGGATCGGCGGGTCCCAGTCGTCGGGTCCGCTTATCGGACAACGGCACTGGACGCGGTACTGCTTGCCTTCGTAGGTGCGCGCGTAGTACCACCACTGGCCCTGCCGGGTGGGCACCGACAGATCCGTCTCCTTGGTGCGCGCCTTGATCTCGGCGAAGATCTGCTGCCGCAGCGGCTCGAGGTGCGCGGTCATCTGATCGACGTAGGCGTTTTCCGCCTCGAGATGGGCGATGACTTCGGGATTGGTCTTTTCGCGCAGCCACTCATACGGGTCGATGAAGACGTCGCCGTGATGCTCGCGCCGAGTCTCCACCCGCTTGGCGACGGGGGGCACCGACCCGTTTCGTTGGGTTTCGGTCATGCGCTGGGACCGATCCAGTCGGCGAAGCTCAATCCGGAAATGCGTTCGTAGGCCTCGATATAGCGCCCGCGGGTGGCCGCGATGATGTCCTCCGGTAGCGGCGGCGGGGGCTGGGAACCGTGGCGGTCCCAGCCGGACTCGGGGCCGGTCAGCCAGTTGCGGACGAACTGTTTGTCGAAGCTGTTCTGGACGACGCCGACCTGGTACTCGTCGGCCGGCCAGTACCGCGACGAATCCGGGGTGAAGATCTCGTCGGCCAGTAGCAGGTTGCCGTCGTGGTCGGTGCCGAACTCGAACTTGGTGTCCGCGATGATGATTCCCTTCCGGAGCGCGTGATCGGCGGCCTGAACGTAGATCTGTAGGGTGCGGTCGCGCAGCTGGTTGGCGGGCACGGCGCCGACCAGCTCGATCACCCGCGCGAAGGAGATGTTCTCGTCGTGGTCGCCCAGTGCGGCTTTCGTCGCCGGAGTGAACAGCGGTTCAGCGAACCTGCTGGCTTCGACCAATCCGGGCGGCAGCGGGATGCCGCAGACCTTTCCGGTCGCCTGGTAGTCCAGCAATCCCGAGCCGGTCAGGTAGCCGCGCGCCACGCATTCCACCGGAAGCATTTCGAGCTCACGCACCACCAGCGCGCGGCCCAGGACCTCGTCGGGGATGCGCGGATCGTCGGGCGGCCCGGCCAGATGGTTGGGCGCGTCCACGAGGCCGAAGAAGAAGACGCTCATCGCGGTCAGGATGCGGCCCTTGTCCGGGATGGTGCTGTCCAGGACGAAGTCGTAGGCCGAGATCCGGTCGGTGGCGACCAGCAGCAGGTGCTCGTCGTCGACGCGATACAGCTCGCGGACCTTGCCGCTGGCCAGGTGCTGATAGTCGGACAGTGCGGGCATCCGGTCAGCCTATCGGGCACCTGCAAACCGGGTTTGTGCTGGGATCGGGGCTATGACACCGCGGTTTCTGCCCTACTCAACCCGACCCGGCCGGCTGGCCGTCCAGCTGTTCAGCGATCTCGCCGTCGTCGTGTGGACCCTGCTGTGGCTGCTCGTCGGGCTGGCCGTCTACGACGCCATCGCCACCATCGCCGACGCCGGGCGGCAGGTCGAGAGCGGCGCGAAGGGCATCGCCGGCAACCTCGCGTCCGCCGGCCACGAGGCGCAGCACATTCCGGTGGTGGGCGACACGGTCAGCAAGCCGCTCAACTCCGCGAGCCATGCCGCGCTGGACATCGCGGGCGCGGGCCACGATCTGGACAGCGCGGCGAGCTGGCTCGCGGTGCTGCTGGCGATGGCCGTCGTCGCGGTCCCGATCCTCATCGCGGTGCTCCCGTGGTTTTTTCTGCGGCTTCGATTCTTTCGGCGCAAGTTGACGGTGACCGCTCTGGCCGCGACGCCGGCCGGGGCGCAGTTGCTGGCGCTGCGGGCGCTGACCAACCGGCCGGCCCGGAAGTTGATCGCCGTGAGCGCGGACCCGGTCGGCGGGTGGCGCCGCGAGGATCCGGTCACCATCGGCGCGCTGGTCGCGCTCGAATTACGGTCGGCCGGCATCGCGATCCGCGGGGCGTAGCAGCATCGCCCGCGCTAACAGCAGCAGCCCGGCGACGACCACAATGATCCATGCGGCCAACGCATCCCAGAAGAACACCAGCGAAACGGTGAGCAGCGACCGCTGCCCGATCTCGATGGCCATGGCGAAGCTGGCCGCGGAGTACATGCCCAACGGGAAAACGAACGCCCACCACACACCGGCGAACTGCAGCATGTTGGGGTGCCGCCTGATGCGGTGCAGCGCGAAGTAGATCAGCGGCGGTATCCACAGGGTGGCCGTCACCCACGTCACGACGGTGACCGCACGCACCGGCCCGGCCAGCCAGCCGGGAGCGACCGCGTGGATGGTGTCGCCGGCCAACGTCGCAATCGCCATGCCGCCCATCAGGATCCACGTGTCGGGTTCGAAGCCGTCCCGGTCCTGCCGTTCGTTGACCACCCGCCACATCGTCAGCCAGGTCATCAGGCCGTAGATGCACAGCGCCGCCACCCAGCCGGCCACGGCCACCGCCAGCCACCAGTGATGGCCGGTCTGTCGGGCCGCCCGCGCGATCACGATCGCCAGACCCGAGGTGCCCACGCTGCCCAGTTGCCATGCGCCGTGGGCCCGGTCGCGCAACTCCGGCCACCGGTGGGCCAACATGTTTCGCGCGCTGAACAGGATCAGTACCAGCCAGGATGTCAAGCCGACCACGCCGAGCGCCCGCGCCACCCACACGTTGGACGACAAGCGCGTGTCGATCACCGCGCAGGCGGCCACGAAGGTGATCAGCCGCAGGGTGACGTCGGGATCGGTCAGATCCCAGCCCAGCCCCTGGCCCGGTTCGCAGGCCTTCGCCACGACCAGGGCGACCAGCAACAACAGCGCCAGGGTGGCGATGACGCCCATGGTGTCGCTGATCAACCGGTAGCCGTGATTGTGCGCGCCGATCGACAAGATTCCCGTCGCCATCACCGCCGCGAACACATCGGGTGAGGGCTCGACATCGGCGAACCGGATCGTCACGGCTCCTCGTGAAGCTCCACGACGAGGTGCCGAATGCCGGTGTGCCGGTTGCTGCGGGCCCATTCGACCGGCCGGACGACCCGCGCCCCGCCGAACCGGGACAGCAGCTCTTCGAACAGCACCCGCAGCTCCAGCCGGGCCAGGTTGGCGCCCAGGCAATAGTGCACACCCTGGCCGAAACCCAAGTGCGGATTGGGCTTTCGGGCGATGTCGAATTCGTCGGCACGCTCGAACACGCCGGCGTCGCGATTCGCCGAGCCTTCCCAGATCTGTATCTTCTGCCCCGCCTCGATCGACTCACCGCCGAGGGTGACGTCGCGGGTGGCGGTGCGCCGCTTGGAGGGCGACGGCGACGTCCACCGCACCATCTCCTCGACGGCCGTGGGCAGCGCCCCGAGATCGCCGCGCAGCGACCGCATTTGGTGCGGGTGGTCGGCCAGCGCCAGTAGGCCGCCCGCGACCGCGTTGCGGGTGGTCTCCGCGCCGGCGCTGAACAGCAGACTGAAGAACAGGTACAGCTCGAGGTCGGACAGGGCCGATCCCTCAGCGTCATCGAGCATCGCGTTGGCCACCACCGACAACATGTCATCGGTCGGGTTTGCACGCTTGGACGCGATCAGCTGCTGACCGTATTCGTACATCCGCGACCCGGCCGCCGCGTCTCTTTCGGAGACCGAGAGCTGCGACAGGGAAGCCTTGCGCGAACCCCCGAAATCGAACTGCGGCTCGATGGCCTCGAATAACCAATGCCGTTCGGATTCAGGGACTCCCAGCAGGATGCAGATCATCTGCATCGGCAGCTCGGCGGCGATGTCGACCAGGAAGTCGAACGGCTCACCCGGGACCACCGCGTCCAGCAGCCGGCGCGCCCTGCCCCGCAGGTCGTCCTCTACCAGGCGGATCATCCGCGGCGTCAGGCCGGAGCTGACCAGTCGCCGAATCTGCGAATGCCGCGGATCGTCCATCATGTTGAGCACCTGGCCGGCGATCGCCAGATCCTGCAGCAGCGTCCCGCCATAGGGCCTGGCGCCACCGGTGACCGAGGAGTAGGTCACCGGATCCTTGAGCACCTCAAGCGTTTCCGCGTAGGTGGCGACGGACCAGAAGCCCTCACCATCGGGGGTGTTGTCGGTCGGTGCGTGCCAGTACACCGGCGCCTCTCGCCGATGGATGGCGAACAGCTCGTGCGGAAAACCGTTGGCGAAGTTGTCCAGATCGGTGAAGTCGATCGAAGCGAGCGCGCCGGCCAGCGTCACAGGATCGCACCCGGGGCGTACTTGGCCGCGTCCGGGTAGCGGTTCACCAGCGCGTCCACCTGCGCCGCCACCTCGTCCACCTGGTCACCCGCGGCGCCGGTGAAGGCCTTCTTGTCGGCCAGCGCCGCGTCCAGCGCCGCCCGGTCTAGCGGCAGCCGATCGTCGGCGGCCAGCCGGTCCAGCAGGTCGGGCTCGGCGCCGTGCTCGCGCATGGCCAGCGCGGTGGCCACGGCGTGTTCGCGGATCACGTGGTGGGCGGCCTCGCGGCCCACGCCGGCGCGCACCGCGGCGATCAACACCTTGGTGGTGGCCAGGAACGGCAGATAGCGGTCCAGCTCGCGGTCGATCACCGCCGGATAGGCGCCGAACTCGTCGAGCACCGTCAGGAAGGTCTCGATCTGGCCGTCGATGGCAAAGAAGCTGTCCGGCAACGCGACTCGGCGCACCACCGAGCAGAACACGTCACCCTCGTTCCACTGCGCACCCGCCAGTTCGGCGGTCATCGACGCGTAACCGCGCAGCACCACCTGCAGACCGTTGACCCGTTCGCAGCTGCGTGTGTTCATCTTGTGCGGCATCGCCGACGAACCGACCTGCCCCGGCGCGAATCCCTCGGTGACCAGTTCATGGCCGGCCATCAGCCGGATGGTGTGCGCCAGCGACGACGGTCCGGCGCCCAGCTGCACCAGCGCGGAGAGCACGTCGTGGTCCAGCGAACGCGGATACACCTGCCCGACGCTGGTCAATACCGTTGCGAAGCCCAGGAATTCGGCGACGCGCCGCTCGAGCTCGGAGAGCTTGGCCGCGTCGCCGTCCAGCAGGTCGAGCATGTCCTGCGAGGTGCCCATCGGGCCCTTGATGCCGCGCAGCGGGTAACGGTCGATCAGCTCGCGCAGCCTGGTCAACGCGATCAAGGTCTCCTGGGCCGCCGAGGCGAACCTCTTGCCGAGCGTGGTGGCCTGCGCGGCGACGTTGTGGCTGCGCCCGGCCATCACCAGGTCGCGATACGCCACCGCCCGCTCGGCCAGCCGCGCCGCGACCGCCACGCCGTGCGCGAAGACCAGTTCCAGCGAGCGCCGGATCTGCAGCTGCTCCACGTTCTCGGTCAGATCACGACTGGTCATGCCCTTGTGCACGTGCTCGTGACCGGCCAGCGCGTTGAACTCCTCGATGCGCGCCTTGACGTCGTGGCGCAGCACCCGTTCGCGGTCCGCGATCGAGGCCAGGTCGACGTCCTCGATCACCCGCTCGTAGTCGGTGATCGCCTCGGGAGGCACCGCGACGCCCAGTTCGGCCTGCGCGCGCAGCACGGCCAGCCATAGCCGGCGCTCGCCGATGACCTTGGCCTCCGGCGACCAGATCGCGACCATCTCGGCACTGGCGTACCGGGTGGCCAGCACATTCGGAATGCTCACTTGGTCCTCACGAACACACAGCTTACGGTCGCGGCCATAGCCTATGCGGATGTACTTCGCCGGCGTCGACCTCGCCTGGGCGGGTCGCAACCCGACCGGCGTCGCCGTCGTCGACTCCGGCGGCGCCCTGGTGAGGGTGTGCGCGGTCCGCGACGACGACGAGATCCTGGCCGCCCTGCTTCCCTACGTCCGCGGCGACTGCGTGGTCGCCTTCGATGCGCCGCTGGTGGTGAACAATCCGACCGGGCAGCGTCCCGCCGAGGCGGCGCTCAACCGCGATTTCCGCAGGTACGAGGCTGGCGCGCACCCCTGCAATACCGGCAAACCCGAGTTCGTCGACGGCCCCCGCGCGGGCCGGCTGGCCGCGGCGCTCGGCCTGGACGCGGACCCGCGATCACCGGCCGCGCGCCGGGCCATCGAGGTCTACCCCCACGCGGCCACCGTCACGCTGTTTCGCCTCGAGCGCACCCTGAAATACAAGGCGAAGCCCGGCCGCACCGTCGAGCGGCTCAGGTCCGAGCTGTTGTTGCTCATGGACGGCGTCGAGCGGCTGGCGCGGGCCCCGGTGCCGCTACGCGTGGCCGGGCACGACGGCTGGGTCGCGCTGCGCCGGGCCGTCACGACCGCGCAACGCAAGAGCGAACTGCGCCGCGCCGAAGACCCGGTCGATGCCGTGGTCTGTGCCTACGTGGCGTTGTACGCGCAGCGCCGCCCGCAGGACGTGACCATTTACGGCGACCTCGACACCGGCTACATCGTGACGCCGTCGCTGCCGGTGGACCCGACCCACGCGTAACGGGCGCTCAGATCTGCACGGGCCGCTGATCGATCGGCGCGAGCACCTCGATGAGGTCGACCACCGCGCCCTGCGCCGCCGCGCGCGGGTCGCGCCCCTCCACCAGGGCCGACACCACCGAGCCATCGACCGCGCAGATCAACGTGCACACCAGTTCGATGTGCACCGATCGGCCCGAGCGCTCGATCGCCTCGGCCACCGCTTCGGCGCGCTGGCGCAGGCTGCGACGCATGGTCTCGCGCAGCGCGGGCAGCCGGGTGCACGCGATGTGCCGCTCGTAGCGCGAGATCAGCTGATCGGTCAGGCCCGGTCCGGACACGTCGCCGACGAGCAGGTCCGCCAACACCTCGGCGATGGTCTCCGGTCCGCGGCGCCGGCGCGACATGGCGCTGACCCGCGACCGCAACTGCGCCACCTCGATCATCGCGATGTGTTCGACGGCGCGTGCGATCAGATCGTCGAGGGACGAGAAGTAGTAAGTGGTGGAAGCCAACGGCAATCCGGCCCGCCGCGCCACCGCCCGGTGCCGCACCGCTTCGAACCCGCCCTCGGCCAGCAGCTCGGCGGCGGCGCTGACGAGCGCATACCGTCGACGTTCTCCTTTTGGAGTAACCGCTGCTGTCACGAGTAGCCATCGTGCCAGCCAAAGTGGTACTGCATTGCCATTTCGGCCAAACGGCCGGGGCATAATGGCCCGCATGCCCGACTTGAGCCGACGCGCCCTGCTCGGCCTCGGCGCCGGCGCGGCCCTCGGCGCGGTTGGCGCCTACGGGTTCGACATCCTGTTAGAACCGCGGACATCTCGCGCCGTGCCGGTATCGACGGCCGGCACCGGGATGCCGTTGGCCCCGTCGCCCGGCCCGCCCCGCGATCCGGCTCCGCCGGCGGCGCCCGCCCCCACCATGGTGACCGGTTCCTTCGCCTCCGCCGCCCGCGGCGGGGCCAACACCAACTGGGCCATCGCCCGCCCGCCGGGCCAGACCAAGCCGCTGCGGCCGGTGATCGCGCTGCACGGCAAGGGCAGTGACGCGTCCACGGTGATGGCCGGTGGCGTCGAACACGGTTTGGCGCAGGCCGTCGACGCCGGACTGCCGCCGTTCGCGGTGGTCGCCGTCGACGGTGGCGGCGGCTACTGGCACAAGCGGTCGTCCGGCGAGGACAGCGGCGCCATGGTGCTCGACGAGCTCATCCCGATGCTGGGAAACCAGAATCTGGACACCTCGCGGGTGGCGTTCCTGGGCTGGTCGATGGGCGGCTATGGCGCGCTGCTGCTGGGCGGCCGGCTGGGGCCAGCCCGTACCGCGGCGATCTGTGCGGTGAGCCCGGCCCTGTGGATGTCCTCGGGTGCCGCGGCGCCGGGGGCGTTCGACGGGCCCGATGATTTCGCCGCGAATTCGGTGTTCGGCATGCCCGCGCTGGCCTCGATCCCGATCCGAATCGATTGCGGCGACAGCGATCCGTTCTACTCGGCGACGAAGCAGTTCATCGCGCAGCTGCCCAACCCGCCGGCCGGCGGCTTCTCGCCCGGCGGGCACGACGGCGCGTTCTGGAGCTCGCAGTTGCCCGCCGAGCTGACCTGGATGGCACCGCTGCTGACGGCGTAAGGAGATACGCTCGCGGAGGTGACCGCACCTTTCGACTGGACCCTGCCGTACGCCTGGCCACGCAAGCCCATCCTGGCGGAAAACGTTGTGTGCACGTCGCAACCGCTCGCCGCCCAGGCGGGCCTGCGGATGCTCGCCCAGGGCGGCAGCGCGGTCGACGCGGCCATCGCCACAGCCATCACCCTGACGATTGTGGAGCCGGTGTCCAACGGCATTGGTTCGGACGCCTTCGCCATCGTGTGGGACGGCGCGCGATTGCACGGGTTGAACGCCTCGGGTCGCTCACCGGCCGCCTGGACACCGGAATACTTTGGCGGGCAGGACGTTCCGATCCTCGGCTGGAATTCGGTGACCGTGCCCGGCGCGGTGTCGGCCTGGACCGAACTGCACGCGAAGTTCGGCACGCTCCCGTTCGAGCGGCTGTTCGAACCAGCAATAGCTTACGGCCGCAACGGCTTTCTGGTTTCACCGACGGTCGCGCAGCAGTGGGCCGCCCAGGTGCCGCTGTTCGAAGACCAGCCGGGGTTCGCCCAGGCGTTTCTGCCCGGCGGGCGGGCGCCCAGGCCCGGCGAGCGATTCAGCCTGCCCGACCATGCGGCCACGCTGGAAACGATCGCCGCGACCAACGGAGAGGCGTTCTACCGTGGCGAACTGGCCGCCAGGCTCGAGGCGCACGCACTGGCGCACGGCGGGGCCATGCGGGCCGACGATCTGGCGGCCCACCGCGCCGACTGGGTGGGCACGGTCGACGGCGGCTACCGCGGATACACGGTGCACGAGATACCACCCAACGGCCAGGGCATCGTCGCGCTGATCGCCCTGGGCATCCTGGAACACTTCGACTTGGCCTCGCTGCCGGTCGATTCCGCGGACAGCGTGCACCTGCAGATCGAGGCGGTGAAGCTGGCGTTCGCCGACGCCCAGGCGTATGTCGCCGACATCGAGCACATGCCGCTGTCGCCCGAGCGCCTGTTGGACCAGGAGTACCTGAAGCAGCGCGCGGCACTGATCGACCGCCGACGGGCCAGGCCGGCATCCGCCGGCGCCCCGGCGGGTGGAACCGTCTACCTGACCGCCGCCGACGCCGCGGGGATGATGGTGTCGATGATCCAGTCGAACTACATGGGGTTCGGCTCGGGCGTGGTGGTGCCGGGCACCGGGATCTCGCTGCAAAATCGGGGCGCGAATTTCACTGCCGCCCAAGGGCATCCGAACGCAGTGGCCCCGAACAAGCGCCCCTACCACACCATCATCCCGGGGTTTGTGACCAAAGACGGCGAACCGGTGCTGAGCTTCGGGGTGATGGGCGGAATGATGCAGCCCCAGGGGCACGTGCAGGTGATGGTGCGCATCGCCGACCACGGGCAGAACCCCCAGGCGGCGTGCGACGGCCCGCGGTTCCGGTGGGTGGAGGGCATGCAGGTCAGCTGCGAAACGGGGTTCCCGGTCGCAACGCTCGACGAGTTGCGCCGCCGCGGGCACGACCTGGTCGCCGTCGACGACTACAACCAATTCGGCAGCTGCCAGGCGATCTGGCGCCTCGACGGCGGCTATATCGCGGCCAGCGATCCGCGTCGGGACGGTCAGGCCGCCGCCTTCTAGACGCGGATCTTGCCCTCGGCGGCCAGCTGGGCGATGTCGCTGCGGAAATGACTGCCCGGCAACCGGATCGAACGAACGACTTCGTAGGCCATGGATCGCGCGGCGGCCAGGTCCGCGCCGGTGCCCACCACCGACAGCACCCGGCCACCCGAGGAGACGATTTCCCCGTCGTCGCGCCGGGCCGTCCCGGCGTGCAGCACCCCGTCGGCTTCCGAGCCGACGATCACGTCACCCACCCGCGGACGGCCGGGGTAGCTCTCCGCCGCCACCACCACCGTCACGGCGGCGCCGTCGTGCCAGCGCAGCTCGCCGAAGTCCGCCAAGTTGCCGCTGCCGGCCGCGTACAACAACTGGCCGAGCGGTGATTCGAGCAGGGCTAGCACCGCCTGCGTCTCGGGATCGCCGAAGCGGCAGTTGAATTCGACCACCGCGGGGCCGTTGGAGGTGATCGCGAGCCCGGCATACAGCAATCCGCTGAACGCGCTGCCGCGCGCAACCATCTCCGCCGCAACGGGTTCGACGATGTTGCTGACGACGTCGCGGTACACCTCGTCGGGCAGCCACGGCACCGGGGCGTAGGCGCCCATCCCGCCGGTGTTGGGCCCGGTGTCGCCATCGCCGACGCGCTTGAAATCCTGCGCCGGCAGCAGCGGCACCACGGTTTCGCCGTCGACCACGCAGAACAGCGACACCTCCGGGCCGTCCAGATAGGACTCCAGCAGCACCGGGTGTCCCGCCTCGAGGAGCCCGGCGGCGTGCGCGCGGGCGACGGCGCGATCCGCGGTCACCACCACGCCCTTGCCCGCCGCCAGGCGGTCGTCCTTGACCACCCAGGCCGCATCCCCCGCCGGCGGGCCGAACCGCTGCAGGGCAGCGTCTAAATGCGCCGGGTTATCGACGATTTCGCTGGTTGCGGTGCGCACCCCAGCCGCGGCCATGACCTCCTTGGCGAAGGCCTTGGAGCCTTCGATGCGGGCGGCGTCCTTGCTGGGGCCGAAGCAGACAATGCCGGCGGCTCGCACCGCGTCGGCCACCCCGAGCACCAGCGGCACCTCGGGACCGATGACCACCAGGTCGGCGCGGACCTCGCGCGCCAGGGCGACGACGTCGTCCGCCGAGGTGATATCGACCTCGTGCTGGTCGGCCAGCCGCGCGGTGCCGGCGTTGCCGGGAGCGACCGCCAACCCCGTGACCTGGGGATCTTTGCGAAGCGCCAGCAGCAACGCATGCTCACGGGCACCGGAACCAATCACCAGGACACGCACGACACGTCAGACTAGCTGGTGCTGCGGCGCGCACCCACAGTCTCTAAAGGATTTTCTCGAGCAGCGCCTTGAGGTCGTTGCGCTGTGCGGCGGTGAGGCGCCCGAGGCGCTTGTCGAACTCGTCGGAGAGCAATCTCAGGCCGTGTTTGGCCGCCTGACGCCCGGCCGGGGTGAGCAGCAGCCGGTGCCGGCGCAGATCGGACGGGTCGATCTCGCGACGCACGAAGCCCGCCGCCTCGAGCCGCTTCAGGTACAGCGTCACCGTCGCCTTGGGCATGCTCAACGCCGCCGCCAGCGCGGCCGGGTAGGGGTGCTCGTCGATCTCGGCGAGCAGGAAGAGTTCCTTGGACTCGAGGCCCAGCGCGCAGATGTCGGCCTCGGCGCACGAGATGACCGAGAGCAGCACCCGGTAGTTCAGTGACCAGATCTTGGCCGCATCGACCGCAGACATCGACTTGCCAGATCGTTCAGGTATGAACTAGTTTTGTTTTGAACAACCGCATGGTCGAACAACTTACCAGGAAGTGGGCAGCATGCCGCTGGATGAATATGTGACACTCGGGCGATCCGGTCTGCGCGTCAGCCCCTTGTGCCTGGGCGCGATGACATTCGGCGAAGACCTCGGCTGGGGCACCAGTGTGGAAGAGTCCCAACAGATCATCGACCGCTACCTCGAACTCGGCGGCAACTTCATCGACACCGCCAACTTCTACACCCGGAGCCACTCCGAGAAGATCATCGGCGACCACGTCGGGCGCCACCCCGCCCGTCGCGATCGGCTGGTGATCGCGACCAAGTTCAGCGGCAACCTGTATCCGGGTGATCCCAACGGCGGCGGCTCGGGCCGCAAGTCGCTGATCAACGCCTGCGATAACTCGTTGCGGCGCTTGCAAACCGACTACATCGACCTGTACTGGCTGCACATCTGGGACGCCAACACCCCCATCGAGGAGACGATGGCGGCGCTCGAGGACCTCGTCCGGGCCGGCAAGGTGCGCTACATCGGCGTCTCGGACACCCCGGCGTGGAAGATCGCCCGGGCCAACCTGATCGCCGGTTTCCGCGGCTGGTCTGCGTTCGTCGGGCTGCAGGTCGAGTACTCGCTGCTGGAGCGCGCCATCGAACAGGACCTGGTGCCGATGGCGGCCGAATTCGGGCTCGGCATCACCCCGTGGTCGCCGCTGAAGAGCGGCGTGCTGAGCGGTAAGTACACCCGAGCCAACAGCGGCCGGCACAACGCCGACCGCGGCGCCCTGGTCGACGCCTTCCTCAACGAGAAGACCTACGCCGTCATCGACGAACTCGAGGCCATCGCGAAGGCACACGAGACCAACGTCGCCAGCGTCGCGCTGGCCTGGGTGCGCGCACAGCGTGCCGTCTCGTCCGTCATCATCGGCGCGCGCCGGCTCTCCCAGCTCGAGGACAACGTCCGCGCCGTCGACGTGACCCTCGGCGCCGACGAGCTGGCCCGGCTCGACGCCCTGACCAAGCCGAGCTTCGGCTTCCCGCACAACATGCTGGAGATGGCTCCGGGCATCATCAACGGCGGAACGACCGTCAACGGGGTCACCGCGCCGATCTCGGAATACGTGATGCCCGAAGGCGTTCAGCCGTACTGAATCGGCGACGAGGTCATCGAAAGTGCCTGATAGATCAGGCGGGTGTACATCCTGGTCCGCTCCGTTCCGGCTGGAGTGACTTGCCCCATCTTGTTCATGACGTAGGCGAATGTGGTGCGGCAGTAGGGATTCATGACCGCCATTGAGCCGCCCCAGCCGCCCCAGTAGCAGACTCGTTCATCGGGCATGTCCGGCACCGCCTCCCGATGCGGTAGCGCGAAGCCGATGCCCCATCGTGCGGGCATGGCCAGCACCAGGTCGGTGCAGTTGGCCTGCTCCTCGAAGATCAGGTCGATCGTCTCGGGCCTAAGCAGCCGCACGCCGTTTACGCTGCCGCCCAACGAGATCGGCGACAATGAGCGCACCAACGAGCGGGCGTTGCCATGCCCGTTGGCCGAGCCGATCTCCGCGCGGCGCCATGCGGTGGTCTCCGCGGCCAGCGCGGCCGCTGAGGTGGGTGGCACGGCGGCGAACGTCTTGCGCATCGGATGGTCGTCGGGCACCGCGTCGAGGGGCACGTCCAGCGGCGGTGGCGGAACGAGCTCGGCGATGCGCTCGTCATCCTCGGGCCGAGCACCGATCTGAAAATCGGCGCCGAGCGGTCCGCTGATCTGCTCGCGCACAAAGTCTTTCAGCGTCGAACCGGTGACGCGGCGGACGAGTTCACCGACGAGGTGACCGATGGTGATCGCGTGGTAGCCCGAGGCGGTCCCCGGCGGCCACCAAGGCGCCTGGGCGGCGAGTTGCGACGTGGACTTGTCCCAGTCGTAAATGTCCTCGAGGCTGAAAGGCATCTCCCACCCGGACACCCCCGAGGTGTGACTGAGGACGTGGCGCACCTCGATGCGCTCCTTGCCGTTGGCGGCGAACTCGGGCCAGTACTTGGCGACGGGGGCGAACGGGTCGAGCAGGCCGCGGTCGATCAGCATCAGCGCCGCCAGCGCGGTCACATTCTTGGTGCTGGAGAAGACGTTGACGATTGTGTCGTGAGACCATTCCCGGGTTTTCGCTCGATCGGCATACCCGCCCCAGATGTCGACCACGAGCTCGCCGCCGATATCGACAGCGATGGCGGCGCCCAACTCGCCACCTGTGGTGACCTCGTCAGCCAGCGCGGCGACGAGATCCTCGAAGCGGCTGTCGTAGTGGCCATGTAATACGCCCGTGGTGAAGTGGGCATCGATTCCGGCATGGTTTGCGGCAAGACTTGCCTGGCTGTTCATGTGTCGCCTCCATTCGTTGGTGACCTCACTATGGATCGCGGCGAGTGAAGGAACATCCGCCAAAGGGCCTAGGCGCGCGGGCGGACGACCGAGTGGCTTTCTACGTCTTTGTGCCGATGTTTGCCGCCTCCAACCAGCTCAAGCTGGCTAACATGGCTGAGACGGACCAACGCGTGGACACGCCACCATTGAACTGGAGCGACTTGGGCGTAACCGAGCTCCCGACCGGAACGGTGACGTTGCTGCTCGCAGACGTCGAGGGCTCGACGCGGCTCTGGCAGACCCAGCCCGAGCAGATGAGCGCCGCGATCGCACGGTTGGATCGGGCGGTATCGGACCTGGTTGCCCGGCACAGCGGGGTGCGCCCGGTGGAGCAGGGCGAGGGCGACAGCTTCGTGGTCGCCTTCGCCCGTGCCAGCGACGCCGCCGCCTTTGCTCTGCAGTTGCAGCGCACACCGCTGACGCCGATCCGTCTGCGGATCGGACTGCACACCGGCGAAGTGCAACTGCGCGACGAAGCAAACTACATCGGGCCGACCATCAACCGCGCGGCACGGCTGCGCGATCTCGCCCATGGGGGCCAGACGGTGCTGTCGGCGACCACAGCCGACCTGCTCGCCGACGCGGTTGGCACCGAAGCGTGGCTGCTCGACCTCGGCACGCACCCATTGCGGGATCTGCCCCGGCCCGAACGCGTAACGCAGCTCTGCCACGCCGACCTGCACAACGACTTCCCACCGCTTCGCGCATCGAAAAGCGCTGGGAAACAACACCTTCCGGCGCAGTTCACGAGTTTCGTCGGACGCGGCGCGGAAATCGAGGCCGTGCGGGAAATCGTCGTGGGCAACCGGTTGGTGACGCTGACCGGCGCGGGCGGTGTGGGCAAGACGCGTCTAGCAGTACAGATCGCGGACCGGATGGACACCGAGTTCACCGACGGCGTGTGGTACGTCGATCTGGCGCCGATCACCGATCCCGCCGTCGTACCGGTCGCCGTGACGCGGGCGTTGGGGCTGCCAGACCAAGCAGGGCTTTCGACGATGAACACGGTTACCCGGGCCATCGGCGGGCGGCGCATCCTCGTCGTCTTGGACAACTGCGAGCACCTGATCGACGCGTGCGCCACGCTGACCGAGGCGCTGCTGGGGGCGTGCCCCCAAGTGACTGTTCTCGCCACGAGCCGCGAGCCGATCCGGGTGGTCGGCGAAGTCGCCTGGGGGGTGCCCTCCCTGTCGCTGACTGACGAGGCGATCACGTTGTTTACCGACCGCGCGCACCAAGTGCGGCCTGATTTCGTTGTGACCGAACAGAACTCTGCCACCGTAGCGGAGATCTGCGAGCGCCTCGACGGCATACCCTTGGCGATCGAGTTGGCGGCCGCGCGGGTCCGCGCGCTGTCATTGGCGCAGATCCTCGACAGCCTGCACGACCGTTTCCGCCTGCTGACCGGCGGCGCGCGCACCGCCGTGCGCCGCCAGCAGACGTTGCGGGCGTCCGTCGACTGGTCGCACGCTCTGTTGACCGAGCCGGAACGCGTCCTGTTCCGCCGGGCAGCCGTATTCCACGGCGGTTTCGAACTCGATGCAGCACAACAGGTTTGCGGTGACACCGACGTCGAGAGCTACCAAATTCTCGACCAGCTCACGCTGCTCATCGACAAATCGCTCATTGCGGCAGAAGACGGCGGCTTCGGAACCCGATACCGGATGCTGGAGACGGTTCGTCAGTACGCGCTGGAAAAGCTCGGCGAGTCCGGCGAAGCCGACGCCGTGCGCGCGCGCCACCGCGACCACTACACCTCAATGGCCGCCCTGCTCGACGAGCCCGGCCGCACCGGCTATCAGAGCAGGGTCGAGCGCGCGGCAACAGAGATGGACAATCTGCGCGCAGCGTTCGCGTGGTGCCGGGAGAGTGGCGAGATCTCCGAGGCGCTGCGCCTCGCATCGGCGTTGCAACCGCTTTGGACCACTCGCGGCCGTGTTCGGGAGGGGACGGCCTGGTTCGAAGCGGCGCTCGCCGACGCGGCGGCGCGCAACGCGGAGGTGCCGCCTGCCGTCCGCGCCCGCGCGCTTGCAGATAACGCCACTCTCGAGGGCGCGCAGACCATTCACGACAACATGGACAAGGCATTGGAGGCCCTGGCACTCGCCCGCGAGATCGACGATCCGGCGCTGCTGGTTCGCGCGCTCGCCGGTTGCGGCATCATCGCCGCCTTTGACGCGGCTGCTGCCAGTTCGTACTTTGACGAAGCGCTCGGACTGGCCCGCGCCGTGGGCGATGACAGGAGCCTGAGCCAAATCCTGGCGTTCCAAGCGTTCGCCGCGGTTACCGGCAAGGGTGACGCGATCGCGGCGCGTGCGGCCGGCGAAGAAGGGCGTGACATCGCCGACGCGATCGGTGATGGCTACACCTCCCGCGCGTGCCGGTGGTGTATTGGCTTGGCGCAGCAGTGGGAAGCCGATCTCACCGGAGCCGTAGCGCAATTCCGGGCCCTGGTCGCGGAGGCCGAGGCGGCGCACGACGAAACATGGCGGATGTCAAGCCTCGTCAGCCTGGGCCACTATCTCGCCTTCGCGGGCGACCCGGACGAGGCCAGGGCCGCGGCCACCGCGGCGGTCGAAGCCGCCGCGGATTTCAGCGCGTTCAATCAGGGCTTCGCCTATGCCGCGCTGGCGGTGGCAAACCTGGCCGCGGGCGACGTGGAAGCAGCGGCCGCCGCCGGCGAGGCGGCGTGGGAGCGCATGAAGGCCCAACCCGAACTGGCCGCGGTCAACGTCATCCCACTCGCGGACGTTGCCCTCGCGCGGGGTGACCTGACGGTGGCCCGCCGCTTGGCCGACGATGCCGTCACCATCGCCCCCGGCATGCACCTGCTGCTCGCGCTGGCAAAGCGGGCGCGAATCGCGATCGCGCAAAACGATGTTGAGCAGGCGGCGCGTGATGCGCGTGATGCGCTCACCGGCGCCGGGGACCTGAAGGGGTATTACGTGGTCCCCGACGTCCTCGAATGCCTGGCCATCCTTGCGGCGAGCGCCGGGGCGAACCGAGAAGCCGGTCGCCTCTTCGGCGCCGCAGATGCGGTTCGCGGCCGCACCGGGTATGTGCGCTTCAAGATCTACGACGCCGCCTATGACACGTCGGTGGCAGCGCTGCGCAAGGTCATGGGCGAGAACGACTTCCGCGCGGCATGGGCCGAGGGCGCGGCGCTGTCGATCGAGGAGGCGATCGCTTACGCGCAACGCGGGCGCGGCGAGCGCAAGCGACCGGCAACGGGATGGGATTCACTGACCCCCGCCGAAATCAACGTGGTGAGGCTGGTCAGCGAGGGGCTGCCGAACAAAGCCATCGCCGGCCGGCTGTTCGTGTCCGCGCGAACGGTGCAGACGCATCTGAGCCACGTCTACTCCAAGCTGGGTATCAGCTCGAGAGTGCAACTTGCACAAGAGGCTTCACGCCACGCTTAGTCGTCCTTGTTGCCCGAGTGCATCTTCAGCGCGGCGTCGACGTTGCCCTTCTTGTCCTCCCCGGCGCCCTTCGCCGCGGCCTTCTTGCGTTTGGCCACCACGGCGTCGACGGCGCCGTTGAGCGCCGAACCCAGCGGGAAGCCGAGGTAGTGGGTGAGGAAGACCGCCATCTCCTTGAGCTCGTTCTCGGTGAGCTCGCCGTTGAGAAGCGCGGCGTTGATCTGGATCTCGGCCAGGTCGCGGTTCCCGATCGCGGTCACCGCGGTCAGCGTCATGATGCGCTTGTCGCGCATCGACAATCCCGGTCGCGTCCAGATGTTGCCGAACAGGTGGTCGACGGTCAGGTCGAAGTACGCGTCGCCCTCGATGTTCGGCATCTCCCAGCCGTAGACCTCGTTCATCTTCGCGAGGCCCTTGCTGCGCAGCTCGTCCATTACGCCTCTTTCTCCGTGTGTGGTACCCCGAGGCCCGCGGCCAACCGCTGGTAGGCCAGCTGGGCGAGCGGCAGATCGACCGACACCGATTCGCCGAGAGCCAACGCCAGGCTCAGGTCCTTCTCCCCCAGCTCGCGGGCGTGCAGGAAGGACTGGTACAAGAAGTTGTCCGGTTCAAGGTCTTTCATGTTGCCGCGGACGATGATCGCACCCGGGCCGCTGGTCAGCGCGTCGGTGTGGCGCACCACCCGGCCCAGCGCCTGCAGGTCCAGGCCGGCGGCCTCGGCGAGTTTCATGGCCTCGCAGGCCGCGGCGTACGAGGTGAACGTCAACATGTTGCGGGCCAGCTTCATTCGGGTGCCCGCCCCGGGCTCACCGGCGTGGATGACCACCGATGCCCAATGTTTGAAGGCCGGCTTGATCCGCTCGTACACCTCCCGCTCGGCGCCCACCATGGTGGCGAGTTCACCCTTCGCCGCGGCGGCCGCGCCACCGCTGACCGGCGCGTCGACGATATGGATGCCGTGCGGCTTGTGCTCGGCGGCGAGCTCGACGGCCGTGGTGTCGCTGATGGTCGAGTGGATCGCGATGACGGTGCCGGGCTTGGCGTGCGCGGCCAGCTCGCCGACCACCTCGCGCACCTGGGCGTCGTTGAGCACGGTGATGTGGATGAGGTCGGCGCCCGCGACGTCGGCGACGCTGTCGGCCAGGCCGGCGCCCTTTTCCACCAGCGGGGTCATCGCCTCGGTCCGGATGTCGTAAACCGTTATTCCGCCCGGCCATTCGGTCATCTTGGTGGCCATCGGCGCGCCCATGTTGCCCAGGCCGATGTAGCCAAGCTTCAGCTGATCAGTCATCTGGCATCGCCTCCCGTCACGACCGGATTATCTGTCCGCCGTCGACATTGAAGATCTGTCCTGTGATCCACGAGGCCTCGTCGGAGAGCAGGAACAGGCACATGCCGACCAGGTCCTCGGGCGTGCCCATCCGCGACAGCGGCAGGCCCTTGACGATGTCGTCGACCATCTCCTTCGGGGTGGTGGTCCGATTGGCCTCGGTGTCGATGGGGCCGGGGGCGATCGCGTTGATCCGGATCTTCTGGCCACCCAGTTCGCGGGACAGCTGCTGGGTCAGGCCGTTGATTCCGACCTTGGCCAGGCCGTAGTAGTTCGCGTAAAGCCATGCGGCGGTGGATGATTGGTTGACGATCGCGCCGCCGCCACGCTTGGCCATCTTCTTGTACACCGCGCGCGTGCACCACAGCGCGCCGTCCAGGTTCACGCTCATGAACTTGCGGTAGTACTCAGGATCGATGGTGAGCAGGAAGTCCAGCTTCATGCCACCGAAGATCGCGGCGTTGTTGACCAGATAGTCGATGCCGCCGAATTCCGCGAGCGTGCGGTCGGCCATCTCCTTGGCCGACGCCGGGTCGGACACGTCGACCGGAATGCTGATGGCCGTTCCACCGTCGGCGACAATCTGTTTGGCGACCGCATCGGCGGCTTCGGCGTTGATGTCGGCGACCACCACCGCCGCGCCCTCGCGGGCCAGCGCCTCGGCGTACGCCTGCCCGATGCCGCCACCGGACCCGGTGACGATGCCGACTTTGTTCTCGAATCGCATGTTTTCCTCTCGGTCGCCTAATGGCGCGGTCACTGCACAGCGGTGGCGATGGTTTTGACTTCCAGGTATTCCTCGAAGCCGGCCACGCCCATTTCACGGCCGTTACCGGATTGCTTGTATCCGCCGAACGGCGCGTCGGCGGAGTACCAGACACCGCCGTTGACATTGACGGTGCCTACCCGCATCCGCGACGCGAAGTTGGCCGCGCGTTCCGGGTCGGCGCTGAACACGGTGCCGGACAGGCCGTATGGCGAGTCGTTCGCGATGCGCAGCGCATCGTCTTCGCCGTCGTAGGCGATCACGGTGAGCACCGGTCCGAAAATCTCCTCACGGGCAGGCCGGGCGTCGTTGGTCAGGCCGGCGATCACGGTCGGTTCGATGAAGAAGCCGCGGTCCTTGTCCGCCGGGCGGCCGCCGCCGCAGGCGAACGTCCCGCCCTCGGCGATCGCCAGGTCGAGGTAGCTTTGCACCCGCTCCCGCTGCCGCGCCGAAATCACCGGCCCGCAAACGGTTCCGGAGTCGTTGGGGTCGCCGGGCTTGATCGAGCCCATGGTGCCCGCCGCGATCGCGACGGCCTCGTCGTAGCGGGCTCGCGGCACCACCAGCCGCGTCGTGATGGCGCACCCCTGCCCGGCGTGCATGGCCGCGGTGAACGCCGACATCGAGCACGCCCCGCCCAGGTCGGCATCCTCGAGAACGACGAACGCCGACTTGCCGCCGAGCTCCAGGAAAACCCGCTTGATGGTGGCGGCGGCGTCGCTCATGACGCTGCGGCCCGTCGCGGTCGACCCGGTAAATGAAACCATATCCACCCGAGGGTCTTTCGAGAGCAGTGCGCCGACCCGGTGGTCGTCGGACGTGATGATGTTGACGACGCCGGGCGGGAAGTCGGTGTGTTCGGCGATGATCTCACCGAGCACCGCGGCACACCAGGGCGTGTCCGGTGCGGGCTTGAGCACCACGGTGTTGCCGGCGGCCAGCGCTGGCCCCAGTTTGGCGAGGTTGATCTGGTGCGGGAAGTTCCACGGCGTGATGGCGCCGACGACGCCGACGGCTTCGCGCGCGATCGTGCGCCGGGTCGGGATGCCCATCGGCGACGCCTGGCCGAGGTCTTGGTTCCACTCGTAGGACTCGGCGGTGTCGGCGGCGAAGCTCAGGTCACCGACCGGTCCCTCCAGTTGCGCGGCCGAAGTGAGCATCCGCGGGGCGCCGACCTCGGCGATGGTGATGTCGCGCAACTCTTCGATGTGGTCGCGCATCGCGTCGCGCAGCTGCCGGATGCAGCGCACCCGCAATTCGGTGTTGCGGGACCAGTCGGTCTCGTCGAAGGCGCGCCGCGCGGCGTCGATCGCGCGGTCCAGGTCGCCGGCGTCCGCGTTTGCGGCGACGCCCAGCACTTCCTCGATCGCCGGGTTCACCGTGGGGAAGTTGCCGGCGCCGCCGGCCGACAGCTTGCCGTCGATGAACAGTTCACTCACGCCGTCGGCCAACAAGGCCATGTTCCGCTCCCGTCTGTGTGCGCCAACCCGGCACGCCAATCTAGTGGACAGCTGTCCGATATTGTCCGATCGAACCATAGCCGCCAGGCCGTCGGCGGTGCAAGAGCCGATCTCGGGCATCCCTCGCCGAGAGGGTTGAAATGGGTATTACGCTGCGTATTTCGGCTGCGGGGTTGCCTCGCGCCGATCCGATCCTCTAGCTTGGACATGTGTCCAGCGATGCACTGGTGACGATCACCTCCGGCGGCGACCGCCAGGCCGGTCAGCCGGCGCGCAACCGTCGCCAGGAGGAGACGTTCCGCAAGGTGCTCGCGGCGGGCATCGAAACCCTGCGGGAGAAGTCCTACGCCGACCTGACGGTGCGGGCGGTCGCGGCGCGGGCCAAGGTCGCACCGGCGACCGCGTACACCTACTTCTCGTCGAAGAACCACCTGATCGCCGAGGTCTATCTGGACCTGGTGCGCCAGGTTCCGTTCTTCACCGACGTCAACGACCCGATGCCGGTCCGGGTGGACAAGGTGTTGCGGCACCTGGCGCTGGTGGTCGCCGACGAGCCGGAGGTCGGCGCCGCATGCACGACGGCCTTGCTCGGCGGCGGGACCGATCCCGCGGTGGGTGCGGTGCGCGACCGCATCGGCGCCGAGATCCACCGCCGCATCGCGACCGCCATCGGCCCCGGGGCCGACCCTAACACCGTGACCGCGCTCGAAATGATGTTCTTCGGCGCACTGGTCCAGGCGGCCAGTGGCCAGTTCACCTATCACCAGATTGCCGACCAATTGGCCTATGTGGTGAATCTGATCTTGCCCGGCCCCGGCGAGACAAACCAGGAGACACGAACCTAAATGACCGTCCATGTGGGCGACCACGAGCTGGTCCTCGACCCCTACGACTACGACTTCCACGAAGATCCGTACCCGTATTACCAGCGGCTGCGCGACGAGGCCCCGCTGTATCGCAACGACGAGCTGAAGTTCTGGGCGTTGTCGCGCCACCAGGACGTGCTGCAGGGATTCCGCAACAGCACAACGCTTTCCAACAAGTTCGGCGTCTCGCTGGATCCGGCGTCGCGCGGGCCGCACGCCAGCAAGACGATGAGCTTCCTGGCGATGGACGACCCGGCCCACCTGCGGCTGCGCACTCTGGTCTCAAAGGGCTTCACGCCCAGGCGGATTCGCGAACTCGAGCCGCGGGTCACCGAGATCGCGACGCAGCATCTCGACACCATGATGGAAAAGGCGCAAGGCGGCACCGTCGACTACGTCGACGAGTTCGCCGGCAAGCTGCCGATGGACGTCATCTCCGAGCTGATGGGTGTCCCCGAGCCGGATCGGGATCAGGTCCGGGCCTGGGCCGACGGGGTGATGCACCGCGAGGAGGGCGTCACCGACGTGCCGCCGGAGGCCGTCGAAGCCTCCCTCAACCTGATCGTCTACTACCAGCAGATGGTGGCCGAGCGGCGCGAGCAGCTGACCGACGACCTGACCTCCGCGCTGCTGGAGGCCGAGATCGACGGCGACCGGCTCACCGACGACGAGGTCCTCGGCTTCATGTTCCTGATGGTGATCGCCGGCAACGAGACCACCACCAAACTGCTTGCCAATGCCGCGTTTTGGGGTCACAAGAACCCGGATCAACTGACGCCGGTCTACGAGGACCTGACGCGGGTGCCGCTGTGGGTGGAGGAGACCCTGCGCTACGACACCTCTAGCCAGATCCTGGCTCGTACCGTGTCCGGGGAGCTCACCCTGTATGACACCACCATTCCCGAGGGCGACGTCCTGCTGCTGTTGCCCGGGTCCGGGCATCGCGACGAGCGGGTCTTCGACAACCCTGACGACTACCTCATCGGGCGCGAAATCGGGCCCAAACTATTGAGTTTCGGTAGCGGCGCACACTTTTGCCTGGGCGCGCATCTAGCGCGGATGGAAGCCCGGGTTGCGCTCACCGAGTTGTTCAAGCGAATCCGCGGCTACGAGGTGGACGAGGCCAACGCCGTCCGCGTCCACTCGAGCAATGTCCGCGGATTCGCTCACCTACCAATGAGCGTGGAGGTCCGCTGAATGCCCCGCTTTGAACCCTTGCCCGAACGCCGGCCCGCGATCGTGGCCGGCGCTTCCTCCGGCATCGGAGAGGCCACCGCCATCGAGCTCGCGGCGCACGGCTTCCCGGTCGCGCTGGGCGCCCGCCGGGTGGAGAAGCTCGAGGACATCGTCGGAAAGATCAACGCCGACGGTGGCGAGGCGGTGGGATTCCATCTGGACGTCACCGACCCGAACTCGGTGAAATCCTTTGTGGCACAGTCGACCGATGCGCTCGGCGACATCGAGGTGCTGGTGGCCGGAGCGGGTGACACCTACTTCGGCAAGCTCGCCGAGATCACTACCGACGAATTCGAGTCGCAGCTGCAGATCCACCTGGTCGGCGCCAACCGGTTGGCCACCGCGGTGCTGCCCGGCATGCTCGAGCGACAGCGCGGCGACCTGATCTTCGTCGGATCCGATGTTGCCCTGCGTCAGCGCCCGCACATGGGCGCCTACGGCGCGGCCAAGGCCGCGCTGGTCGCGATGGTCACCAACTTCCAGATGGAACTCGAGGGCACCGGCGTGCGGGCCTCGATCGTGCACCCCGGCCCCACGAAGACGTCGATGGGCTGGAGCCTGCCGGCCGAGAAGATCGGGCCGGCGCTGGAGGACTGGGCCAAGTGGGGCCAGGCCCGCCACGACTACTTCCTGCGCGCGGCGGACTTGGGACGCGCCATCACGTTCGTCGCCGAGACGCCGCGCGGTGGCTTCATCGCCAACATGGAGCTTCAGCCCGAAGCACCGCTGGCCGACAATAAAGACCGCCAGAAACTCGCGCTCGGCGAAGAGGGGATGCCGTCATGACCACAACAGCTACGGTGCCCCGGGTTTCCGGCGGCGAGGAAGAGCACGGCCACCTCGAGGAATTCCGCACCGACCCAATCGGTTTGATGAAGCGCGTCCGCGAGGAATGCGGGGACGTCGGCTGGTTCCAACTGGTCGACAAGCACGTCATCCTGCTGTCCGGTGCCGGCGCCAACGAGTTCTTCTTCCGCTCCGCCGACGAGGACCTCGACCAGGCCGAGGCGTATCCGTTCATGACGCCGATCTTCGGCAAGGGCGTCGTGTTCGACGCCAGCCCGGAGCGGCGCAAGGAGATGCTGCACAACTCGGCGCTGCGCGGCGAGCAGATGAAGGGGCACGCGGCCACCATCGAGGGCGAAGTCAAGAAGATGATCGCCGACTGGGGCGACGAGGGCGAGATCGAGCTGCTCGACTTCTTCGCCGAGCTGACCATCTACACCTCGACCGCGTGTCTGATCGGGCTGAAGTTTCGTGAGCAGCTCGACCACCGGTTCGCCGAGTACTACCACGAGCTGGAACGCGGCACCGACCCGCTGTGCTACGTCGACCCCTACCTGCCGATCGACAGCTTCCGGCGCCGCGACGAGGCGCGCGTGAAACTGGTTGCGCTGGTGCAAGAAATCATGGATCAGCGGCTGGCCAACCCGCCGAAGGACAAGGCCGACCGCGACATGCTCGACGTGCTGGTCTCGATCAAGGACGAGGACGGCCGGCCCCGGTTCTCCGCCGACGAGGTCACCGGGATGTTCATCTCGCTGATGTTCGCCGGGCACCACACCAGTTCGGGGACCTCGGCCTGGACGTTGATCGAGTTGATCCGCCATCCCGAGGTGTACGCCGAGGTGCTGGCCGAGCTCGAGGAGCTCTACGCCGACGGCCAGGAGGTGAGTTTCCATGCGCTGCGCTCGATTCCAAAGCTGGACAACGTGGTCAAGGAAACCTTGCGCCTGCACCCGCCGCTGATCATCCTGATGCGCGTCGCCAAGGGCGAGTTCGAGGTCGAGGGCTTTCCCATTCACACCGGTGATTACGTCGCGGCCTCCCCGGCGATCTCCAACCGGATCCCCGAGGACTTTCCCGACCCGGACGCGTTCAAGCCCGACCGCTACAACAAGCCCGAGCAGGCCGACATCGTCAACCGGTGGACCTGGATTCCCTTCGGCGCGGGCCGGCACCGCTGCGTCGGCGCCGCGTTCGCCCAGATGCAGATCAAGGCGATCTTCTCGGTCCTGTTGCGCGAGTATGAATTTGAGATGGCTCAGCCGGCAGACAGCTATCACAACGATCACTCCAAGATGGTGGTGCAGCTCGCGCGCCCGGCCAAGGTGCGCTACCGCAAGCGCAGCGCGTAAGGGAGTAAGTCCAATGGGCGGATTCAGGATCGAAGCGGATCTGGATTTGTGTCAGGGCCACGCCATGTGCGAACTGGAGGCGCCGGACTACTTCCGGGTGCCCAAGCGGGGCAAGGTCGAGATCGTCGACCCCGAACCGCCCGAGGACGCCCGCGACGAGGTCGAGCGCGCGGTCGATATGTGTCCCACGCAAGCACTGTTCATCAAAGAGAAAGAAGACTGAGGACCCATGACTTCCAAGACGTCACACTCACGCGAAGACCTCGAGGCATGGGTCGACCGCTGGCTGCAGGCCAACAAGGACTGCGAAAAGGCCGGTGACTGGCGGCCGTTGGCCGACTTCTACACCCAAGACGCCACCTACGGCTGGAACATCGGCCCCAAAGAGGACGTGATGTGCGTCGGGATCGACGAGATCCGCGACATCGCGCTCGGCCTGGAGATGGAGGGGCTGGAGAACTGGGTGTACGAATACCAGAAGGTGCTCATCGACGAGAAGCAGGGCGAGATCGTCGGCTTCTGGAAGCAGATCGTCAACAAGAACGACGGCACCCGGGACGAGATCTACGGCATCGGGGGCAGCTGGTTCCGACTCAACGAGGACCGGCTCATCGAGTGGCAGCGCGACTTCTTCGACTTCGGCCACGTCGCGTACATGTTCGGCAAGCTCATCGAGTCCGGGGATCTGAGCGACGGCATGCAGAAGCGCATCGAGCGCAGCGTCGCCGGGGAAAAGCTGCCCGGCTACTACCCGCTTGGCGAGGCTCCCGTCCCCATCTGGTGAGGGGGAGCCAACCAAGCATTTGATTTGTTGCACGCGCTATGCTGACGCGACAAGGGTGCCTGTGGCACTCGTCACCTAGCTGGCCGGCATGAAGGGGCCGGTCAGCTCTGATCAATTCAAAGGCGAAATGGGGTCAGGACCATCGTGAAGACAAAAGGCGCACTGATCTGGGAGTTCAACCAGCCCTGGTCTATCGAGGAAATCGAGATCGGCGACCCGCAAGCCCATGAGGTCAAGATCCAGATGGAAGCGGCGGGCATGTGCCACTCCGACCATCACCTGGTCACCGGGGGCATCCCGATGGCCGGTTTCCCGGTGCTCGGCGGCCACGAGGGCGCGGGCATCGTCACCGAGGTCGGTCCCGGCGTGGACGACATCGCCCCGGGTGACCACGTCGTGCTGTCGTTCATCCCGTCGTGTGGGCAGTGTCCGACCTGTCAGGCCGGCATGCGCAACCTCTGCGACCTGGGCGCCGGCCTGCTGGGCGGCGCCGCGGTGTCCGACGGCACCTTCCGCATCCAGGCCCGCGGCCAGAACGTCTACCCCATGACGCTGCTGGGAACGTTCTCCCCCTACATGGTCGTGCACCGCAGCTCGGTGGTGAAGATCGACCCGTCAGTCCCGTTCGAGGTCGCCGCGCTGGTCGGCTGCGGCGTCACCACCGGTTACGGCTCGTCGGTCCGCACCGCTGACATCCGCCCGGGCCAGGACGTCGCCATCGTCGGCGTCGGCGGGGTGGGCATGGCGGCGCTGCAGGGAGCCGTCAACGCCGGCGCCCGCTACATCTTCGCGATCGACCCGGTCGAGTGGAAGCGCGACCAGGCGCTGAAGTTCGGCGCCACCCACGTCTACCCCGACATCTTCGCGGCGATGGCGGGCATGGCCGAGGTCACCTACGGCCTGATGGCCCACAAGGTCGTGGTCACCGTGGGCGAGCTGCAGGGCGCCGACGTCGACAACTACCTGAACATCACCCAGAAGGGCGGCACCTGCGTGCTGACCGCCATCGGCAGCCTGCTGGACACCAACGTCAACCTGAACCTGGCGATGCTGACCCTGATGCAGAAGAACCTGCAGGGCACCATCTTCGGTGGCGGCAATCCGCAGTACGACATCCCGCAGCTGCTGTCGATGTACAAGGCCGGCAAGCTGAACCTGGACGACATGATCACCCGCCAGTACAAGCTGGAGCAGATCAACGACGGCTACCAGGACATGCTGGACGGCAAGAACATTCGCGGCGTCATCCGGTTCACCGACGCCGACCGGTAACCACTTGTCAGCCGCGTCCGCTCAGTGACCGGCTTCGGCCACCTCATGGCGCCGGGACGCATCGGCGCCATGAGCGTGCGCAACCGCCTGGTCATGTCTCCGATGGAGACGATGTACGGCACCCCGGACGGGCTGCCGTCGCAGCGCACCCGCGACTACTTCGCGGCCCGCGCCCGCGGCGGTGTCGGGCTGATCACGTTGGGCGCCACCGGGGTTGACCATCACCACCCCGAGACTCCCGGCGGCTTGCATCTGTCCACCGATGATGCCGTCGCCGCGCATCGGGCGCTGGTGGAGGCGGTGCACGAGCACGGCGCCAAGATCCAGCCCCAGATCGTGCACGCCGGGCCCGACGGCTTGGGACCGGAGATCTTCGGTGTCGAGTCGCTGGGCCCGTCGGTGATCCCGTCCTACCTCACCGGGCGCCCGTCGGCCGAGATCAGCGCGCGGCAACTGACCCAGGTGTTCGATCTGTTCAAGGCCGCGGCCCGGCGCGCCGTCGAGGCCGGCTACGACGGCATCGAGCTGCACGCCGCGCACGGCTACATGCTGCTGGGCTCCTTCCTTGCGCCGCAACGCAATCGGCGCACCGACGAGTACCGCGGTGACTCGGCGCGCGGCCGGGCGCGGGTGGTGCTCGAGGCGCTGGCCGCGATCCGCTCCGAGATCGGCGACGCCCTGCCGATCACGCTGCGCATCTCCGGGTACGAACGCGTCGCCGGCGGCCGGGCCATCTACGAAACCGCCCGGCTGGCACCCGAACTCATCGCCGCCGGGGTTGACGCGTTCCACGTCAGCGGCGGGGTGATCGATCGGCTGGTCACCGGCATGGTCAACGGCGCCGACGACGGCGACGAGCTCAACGTCGGTGCGGCGGCCGCGGTCAAGCAGGTGGTCGACGTGCCGGTGATCGCCGTCGGCCGCATCCACGACCCCGTGCGCGCCGAAAGGATCCTGGCCGACGGCCGTGCCGATTTCATCGCCATGGGACGCCCGCTGCTGGCCGACCCCGACCTGCCCCGCAAGATCTCGTCCGGCCAGGCGCACCGGGTCCGCAGGTGCATCTCGTGCGAAAACTGCATCGACGCAATGGAACAGCGCTTCTCGGTCGATTGCGCGGTCAATCCGCGCACCGGCAAGGAACGGCAATTGGCGGCGGCCCGCGCCGACCGCGCGAAACGGGTGGTGGTGATCGGCGGTGGCCCGGCGGGGCTGGAGGCCGCGCGCGTCGCCGCCGAACGCGGCCACCGCGTCACGCTGTTCGAGCGCAGTGCGCAGCTGGGCGGCGCGCTGCGCTGGGCCTCGGTGCTGCACCCGGAAAACCAGCCGTTCCTGCGGTACCTGTGCGACGAGCTCAGGGCGAGCCGGGCCAAAATTCATCCAGGCCATAGTGTTTCGGCCGGCGACGTCGTCGCGTCCGCACCGGATGCGGTGATCGTGGCCACCGGTGGCCGTGTCGTCGTGCCGCCGATCCCCGGCGCCGATCGCGCGCACGTGCACACCGGGCCCGGGCTGCGCGAATTGCTAGGTGGCCGTGCCCAATCCGGCGCGCCGGCCTGGCAGCGCCTCGGCGCCGCTGTGTTGTCCGGCCGGCGGCAGCGGCTGCTGCGGCCGGCCGCGATCCGACTGGCCAGCCGGGCCTGGATGCCGCTCGGGCGGCGCGTGGTCATCGTCGTCGGTGACCTGGTCGCCCTGGAATTGGCGGAATTCCTTGCCGGCCGGGGCCGGTTGGTGGCCATCCTGGAGGCCGGCAAGGACATCGCGCCCGAGGTGGGCAATAAACGCAAGACCGAACACATGGATCGTCTCGACCGGCTGGGCGTCACCGTGCACGTGCGCGCCGTTACCGAACGCATCACCGCCGATGCGGTGGAGTTCACCCCCGACGGGGGAACCATCCGGCGCCTGGCCGCCGACAGCGTCGTGCTGGCCGGCACGGTCGAGCCGGACACCGCGCTGTTCGACGCCCTGGTCGACGCCCTGCCCGACGCCGAGGTGCACGCCGCCGGTGACTGCACCGGGCTGGGCCTGATCCGCAAAGCCACCGAGGAAGGCGCGCGTGCCGCGTGCGCAATCTAGTGACAGGAGAACAGAAATGACCGAAACCGAGCAATCCCAGGCGTCGCCGGCCCTGACCGCGTCGCAGTCGTCGTGGCGGTGCGTGCAGGCGCACGACCGCGAGGGGTGGCTGGCGCTGATGTCCGACGACGTCGTCATCGAGGACCCGATCGGCAAGTCCGTCACCAATCCCGACGGCACCGGGGTGCGCGGCAAGGAGGCCGTCGGCGCGTTCTTCGACAGCAACATCGCCGCCAACCAGCTCTCGATCACCTGCGAGGAGACCTTCCCGTCGAGTTCACCCGACGAGATCGCCCACATCCTGGTGCTCAACAGCAAGTTCGACGGCGGCTTCACCAGCTCGGTGCGCGGCGTGTTCACCTACAAGGTCAACGACGCGGGACTGATCACCAACATGCGCGGCTACTGGAACCTGGACATGATGCAGTTCGGCAAACAGGACTGAGTCGTCACTCGAGCCGCGGCGATCGTCCTAGCGGCGCGTGAAGATCAGATGCGTGACGCCGCTGGGGCTGCTCACCGACTCTAGGTCGAATCGCTGTTCGAGGCCTTCCAGCCCGGTCCACAACGACTCGCCGCGCCCCAAGATGATCGGCACCACCGCGATGTGCATGTGGTCGACGAGATCGGCTTCGAGGAATTGGCGGACGCTCGACGGTCCCCCGCCCAGGCGAATGTCGCTGTCCCCGGCGGCTTTTCGGGCTAACTCGAGGGATTGCCTGGGACCGGCGTCGACGAAGTGGAAGGTGGTGCCGCCGTCCATCTCGATCGGGGGTCGTGGGTGGTGCGTGAGCACGAAGACCGGTGTGTGAAAAGGCGGCTCGGAGCCCCACCAGCCTTTCCATTCCTCGCCGCCGTCTTGGCCGGTCCATGGTCCGCGCTGCGGCCCGAACTTGTTGCGTCCCATGATTTCCGCGCCGATGCCCGGCGCCCATTGGCTGGCCAGGGCGTCGTCGATGCCGGTGGCCCCGCCCGACTCGCCGTGCATGGCGCGGAAGGTCCGCGTGGCGAAGAACCACTCGTGTAGCCGTCCGCCGGCGTGCCCGAACGGCGCGTCCATGCTTTGGCCGATACCGGTACCGAAGCCGTCGAGGGAAATCGAAAAGTTGTGCACGCGCACTCGTGACATGGTGAGGTCTCCTGAATCCATCCGCGTTGTGGGGCGTCGCAGGATTGACCCGAGACGGCGGCCGAACTCATCGGTACGTCGCCGAGGTCGCTTTGCGGCGCGTGGCGCGCGGGCGACCACAGCCGCTGGCGCAATGTCGGCGCACCTATGCTGGGCCCATGGCGTCGATCTTCACCAAGATCATCAATCGTGAACTTCCCGGCCGCTTCGTCTACGAGGACGACGACGTCGTCGCATTCCTCACGATCGAGCCCATGACGCAGGGCCATACGCTCGTGGTGCCGCGCGCCGAGCTCGACAATTGGCAGGACGTCGACGGACCGGCCTTCGCACGGGTCATGGCCGTGAGCCAGCTGATCGGTAAGGCGGTGTGCAAGGCGTTCAGGACCGAGCGGTCCGGCCTGATCATCGCCGGGCTCGAGGTGCCGCACCTGCACGTGCACGTCTTTCCCACTCGCAGCCTCAGCGACTTCGGCTTCGCGGGAGTCGACCGTAACCCGTCCGCGGAATCGCTGGACGAGGCCCAGGCCAAGATCAAGGCGGCGCTGGCTCAGTTGACGTGAACGGGCTCGTGCGCCGGCACGTCACTGATGCGCGGCAGCGTCACCCGGAAGCGGCAGCCCTCGCCGGGCGCGGTGGTCACGCTGACCACGCCGCCGTGCGCGCGCACCAAGGAGTCGACGATGGATAGTCCCAGCCCGGTACCGCCGCTGGCGCGGGCGCGCGACGAGTCGGTCCGGTAGAACCGCTCGAACACGCGCGACGCGTCCTCCTGGTTCATGCCGGGACCCTGGTCCAGCACTTCGAGCACGGCGTCCTCGCCGTCGGTGCCGACCCGCACGGTGACGTCGGCGCTTTCCGGGGTGTGCTGCAACGCGTTGGCGATCAGGTTGCTCAACACCTGCCGTATCCGCGCCTCGTCACCGAGCACCTCCGGGGTGCCGGGCCCGTCCAGGACCTCCATGGTGATGGTGCGCTTGGGGTCCATCGCCTGCCCGTCGTGCACGGCATCGCTGGCCAGCGCCAGCAGATCCACCCGGTGGTGTTCGAGCGGTCGTTGCACATCGAGGCGGGCCAGCAGCAGCAGGTCGTCGACCAGCAGGCCCATCCGGGAGGCCTCGCTTTCGATCCGCGACAACAGCATCGCGACGTCGCGCGCGGCGCCCTGGCGATACAGCTCGGCGAAGCCGCGGATGGTCGTCAGCGGGGTGCGCAGTTCGTGGCTGGCGTCGGTGATGAAGCGCCGCATCCGGTCCTCGGAGCCGCGCGCCTTCTCGGCTGAGGACTCCGAGGACGCCAGCGCCTGCTGAATCTGCGCCAACATGCCGTTGAGCGCGAGCGAGAGCCGGCCCACCTCGGTGCGCGGATCACGTTCTGGCACACGGCGATCCAGTTGGCCCGAGGCGATCGCCGCGGCAGTCTGCTCGACCTCGGCCAGCGGCCGCAGGCTGCGCTGCACCACCGCGAAGCTGGCGATCCCGACCACGACCAGCACCGCCACCCCGATGCCCATCTGCAGCCAGACCAGCGAGCTGACCGTGTGCTGGACGTCGGACAGGTCGATCGCGACGGTCGTCAGCCCGTGCGGGCCGTGCACCGAGACGGCCCGCCATTGGATGTCCGAGCCGTTCACCGACGGCAACGTCGTCGGATTGGGGCCGACGTCGTTGTTGGGCGGTAAGGCCGGTTCGGCGTTGCGGTCGTTGATCGCGGTGAACGGGGTCCCGTCCATGCTGACGCCGCGGACGTAGAACTTCGACGGCGGCCGGCCCGGGTCGGGACCTTCGTACGGCGGCGGCGACTGCCGCCGCGGGTTCTGCGCCCAGCCCCGCGACGCGTCGAGCAGCGTGGAGTCGATGCGGCTGACCAGGCTGTGCCGCAGGATCGACGTCACCGCGATGCCGGACACGGCGAGGCCGCAGGCGACCAGCGCCAGGGTGGCGGCGACGAGCCCTATCCGAAGGGGCAATCCGCGTCGAGGCTTCGTGACCATCTACCTAACTTCTTCTACCGCCGCCGGCCGCGGGCGGGCTCAGCGCGGTTCCCGCAATACGTAACCGACTCCGCGCAGGGTGTGCAGCAGCCGCTTCTCGCCGGTGTCGATCTTGCGACGCAGGTACGACACGTAGGACTCGACGACATTGACGTCACCTCCGAAGTCGTAACGCCACACGTGGTCGAGGATCTTCGGCTTGCTCAACACCGTGCCGGCGTTGATCACAAAGTAACGCAGCAGCGTGAATTCGGTCGGCGACAGCGACACCGGTTGCCCGGCCTTCCACACCTCGTGGGTTTCTTCGTCGAGTTCGATGTCCGCGAAAGACAGTCGAGCGCTGCGCGGTTCGGCCCCGCCCTTGCCGGCGCGGCGAAGGATGACCCGCAACCGGGCGACGACCTCCTCGAGGCTGAACGGCTTCGTCACGTAGTCGTCGCCGCCCAGCGTCAGGCCGGCGATCTTGTCCTGCAGGGAATCCCGGGCGGTGAGAAACAGGGCGGGGGCGTCGATGCCGTCGGCGCGCAGCCGGCGCAGCACGCCGAACCCGTCCATGCCCGGCATCATCACGTCGAGGATGACCGCGTCGGGCCGGGCCTCGCGCGCCCGATCGAGGGCCTGGGCGCCATTGGTTGCGGTGTAGACCTCGAAACCCTGGAATTTCAGACTGACCGAGAGCAGCTCGACGATGTTGGCTTCGTCGTCGACCACGAGGACGCGAGCCTCCGGTTTAGTGTCGTTGGGGGTTGCCGATGTCATCAGATGCTTCTGTCCCTTGCTGAACGTTTGCTATGCGAAGGTTGTGTACTTCCTGAAAGCTCAGTGCCAACCGTCTGATAGTAGTCTGCCAGGAATCATCGCATTGCCTTGGGACGTAACGGGCTTGCCCAGCTTGCGTCGCGAATAGACTCGAGGAATGAACCTCGCCAGAAGCATCGTGTCGGCCGCGACGGCGCCCGCCCGGGTCGGGTTGGCCGCCGCCGATGCGAGCCTGAGCGTCGCGAGCACCGCCGTCGGCGTGGCGAAGCGAGCCCTGGGCGACGGCGGGACCGCCGGCACCAACGCGATGACGTCCATGCTGGGGATCGACGACGCGATCATGCGGGCCAACCGGCTGGCCAGGCTGCTCGACGACGACGCCCCGCTGGGCCGGGCGGTGGCCCCGGACGGCCCGATCGATCGCCTGCTGCGCCCGGGCGGGGTGGTCGACCTGCTGACCTCGGAGGGTGGGTTGCTGGACCGGCTGACCGCCGAGGGCGGCGCCCTGCACCGCACCCTGCAGCCCGGCGGGCTGGCCGATCAGCTGGTCGCCGAGGAGGGGCTGATCGAGCGGCTGCTGGCCGAGGACGGGCTGGCCGACCGGCTGCTGGCCGAGGGCGGGCTGGTCGACAAGCTGACCGCGAAGAACGGACCGCTGGATCAACTCGCCGACGTCGCCGACACCCTGGCGCGGCTCACACCGGGCATGGAGGCGCTCGAGCCCGCCATTGCCACGCTGCAGGACGCCGTCATCGCGCTCACCATGGTGGTCAATCCGCTGAGCAACATCGCCGACCGGATTCCGCTGCCCGGCCGGCGGCGCCCGTCGTCGCGGGCGGTGCGCTCCGCACGTGTGATCGACAGCGACCAGTGACCGATTAGGCTGGGCACGGTTTTACCCCGCCTCCTTAGCTCAGTGGTAGAGCACTCGCCTTGTAAGCGAGCGGTCGTCAGTTCAATCCTGACAGGGGGCTCTCACTGAGTCGCTCCGCCAGAGCAGCCAAACCGGAGTCGAACAAAGCGTCCAGGTCGAAGGTCGTTGCGGCGATCAGCCAATAGGCGACCGACCACCACGGGAAAGCTGTGAGAACACTCTATTTTGACTGAGATGCCGCGTATTCCGAGTACGCGCGCGATGACCGTGATATGAAGCGACTAATCGTTGGTTAGCAAATAAAATGCCATTCTCTATCGGCCGCCTAGCCAGCGAGGGGGGTCAAAAAGTCGGCCTGATAAACGTAACCCGGGGGGGGTTGTCAGGATGACGGCTGCTGCGACTGCGCCACGAGCCTTGCTGCTGCGGCTCCTTCGCCCGTCGACACGGGTGAACCCGTATCCCGTCTACCGTGAGCTCCGAGAGCATGGACCGCTGCATGTCCCCTCGGCCAACCTCACGGTGTTCGGTTCGTTCCGGGACTGCAACCAGGTGCTACGGCACCCCGCGTCGGCCACCGGGATCATGTTCGCACGGCAAGAGATCGCTGCCGGTGCCCAGCGGCGGCCGTTCGGCGAAACGGGCTTTCTGTCCCTCGCCCCGCCGGATCACGCCCGGTTGCGCCAGCTCGTCGGCAAGGCCTTCGCACCGAAGGTTGTCATGGCGCTCGAACCAGAAATCAGCGGGCTGGTGTCTTCCCTCCTTGACGATGTTGAGGCCGCGGGCACTTTCGACGTGATCGCCGATCTGGCCTACCCACTACCCGTGGCGGTGATCTGCCGGCTGCTGGGCGTGCCGATCGAGGACGAGCCGGAGTTCAGCCGGGCGGCGGCGCCGCTGGCGCGACTGGTCGACCCGTTCATCACGTTCTCCCGCGACCCGGCCGCGTCCGACGAACGGAAGCGGGCAGGACTGTGGCTGCACGAATACCTGCACAACCTGATCCAGCAACGCCGCCGTGCGCCCGGTGAGGACCTGATATCCGCATTGATCGCTGTTGAGAAGTGCGGTGACCAGCTCACGGAGGAGGAGATCATCGCGGCCTGCGCTCTGATACTCATCGCCGGGCACGAGACCACAGTGAACCTCATCGCCAACGCGATCCTTGCGATGCTGCGTCATCCGGGCCAGTGGGCCGCACTGGGCGCCAACCCGGGGCGGGTGTCAGCGGTGATAGAGGAGACGCTGCGGTACGACCCACCGAACCAGCTGATGGCCCGGATCGCGGGTGAGGACATGACGATCGGCGATGCCCCGGTTTCGAAAGGCGGGATCATGCTGTTGTTGCAGGCCGCCGCCCAACGCGACCCCGACGTCATCGAGAGGCCCGACGAGTTCGACCCTGATCGAGAAACTATTCACCACTTGGCGTTCGGGCACGGTCCGTCCTTCTGCCTCGGCGCGCCGCTGGCCCGGCTCGAAGCGTCGATCGCGTTGACGGCCGTGACATCGCGCTTCCCTTGCGCACGTCTTGCTGGTGAGCCGCTGTACAAGCCGAACGTCACGCTGCGCGGCATGTCGAAGCTCACCATCGCCGTCTGAACTCGCTCCCGGCCAACGCGCGTGTCGGTAACCGCGACGCTTGCGCGTGACCCGGATTACGGCTGACCCGGGATGGCGTCCAGACCGCCTTGAATGTCCTGCAGCTTCCCCTGGATGCCCTGCAGATCCCGTTGGATGTCCTGTAGATCAGACAACGATTTCTGATAGTCCGGCTGCGTCGGGTCCGGTGCGGTGGGTCGCGACTGCGGGCAGTACGCGACGATGGCGCCCGCGGTGACCTTCGCGCTTTGATCCGCGTCCCAGACCGACCTGCGCTGCACGAACCCGGCCGCGTCCGCGAAGTTCGGTTGGTGCGCCAAAAAGTCGCACACCGCGTGCCCTTGGCTCAGCACGTAGTCCTGGCTGGGAACGGGCACCCCCTCGCGCTTCAGCGCGCCGATGAAGGCCGCGTCGACGGCGCCAATCGCCGGGGCGGACGCCTTCGGCGCCACGGGCGGGGCGGGCGCGGCCGCGGGCGGGGTGTCCTCCGGCTGGGCCGCCGAATCGTGGTGGCGCAGCGCGAACATCACCACCACCGCGGCGACGACGGCCACCAGAGACAGCGGTAAGGCCGCGAACAGACCCAGGCGGCGCAGCGCGGCGACCTTCCGTCGCCGCGCTGCGATGGCGCGGACTTCGCTCTCCCGCGACCGGACGGCGCCGGCGACCTCGCTCTCCCAGGCGTCGAACGCGGCGACCTCGGGCGTCCCCGCCCCCTGGGCCAGGATTTCGTCGAGCAGTTGGTCGGCCTCATGCGACGACAGCTGACCGCCCTGCTCGCGGATCTGTTGGCGCCGCAGCGCGATGAGCCGCAATTCCGAATCGATCTTCTCGCGGTCGCGCATATCAACCAGTTTGAGAGCGTCGCGCCGTTGTTACAACTCCCGATAAGCAGATGGCCGCCACCGCATTGATGTCACAGGCCATCATGCGAAAGACTCGGTTGAGCCGGCCAGCCGTAGCCGTGGGATACGAGGCAAGGGATGGACGTGATCACCGTGAGCCGTAACCGCATCGGGCCGCTCGTCGTCGGCGCGATTGCCTTCGCGCTCGTCGGTTGTTCGGCGTCGCATCCGCCGGCGGCCACCGGCCCGGCCACGACGACGCGGGCCGCCTCGTCGCCGGCGCGGATGGTGCCCGCCGACGCGGGGACGACCGGCGGTGCACAGCCTCGCCTGGCGTCGGACCCGGCACAGCTGGCGGACGACCTGGTGGCCGACGAACGCGCGCTGCGTGATCCGGGCACACCGGACGCGGCGCTGACGGCGGCGGCGCGTCGCGAGCAGGCCGCCTACCGCGCAATCGGGCGCCACCCCGAATGGGACGCCACCACACGCGGGCGCATCCCGCCGGAGCTGACCGACGTCTACGACCGCAACGTCGACGCCCGCCGGCAACTCACAGCGCTGACCCCGGTGCGAGAAACCTTGCCCGCGTGGCGCATCGAGCCGCCGGCACCGGCCGACGAACTGATGAACTACTACCACCAGGCGGAAGCCGAATCCGGCGTCGGCTGGAACTACCTGGCCGCGATCAACCTCGTCGAGACCCGCTTCGGCAGCATCGTCGGCGCGAGCACCGCCGGCGCGCAGGGACCCATGCAGTTCCTGCCGTCGACGTTCGCCGGCTACGGCCAGGGCGGCGACATCCACTCACCGCATGACAGCATCCTGGCGGCGGGTCGCTACCTGGCCGCCAACGGCTTCGCCACCGATCGCGACCACGCCATCTACGGGTACAACCATGCCAACCAATACGTGCGCGCGGTCGACGATTACGCGGCGCTGATCGCGGCTGATCCCGCGACGTTCGCCGCGTTCTACCGGTGGGACGTCTACTGCCTGACGACGGCGGGCGACGTGTTACTGCCCATCGGTTACGACGCATCGTCGCCGATCCCGGCCGCCGATTATGTGGCGGCCCATCCGCAGTAGACCGACGCGCTAGACGTACTTGCGGGCAATGTCTCGCAGGTGCGATCCCACATCCTGACCGGTGGCCCGCTCGAGTCGGATCCCCAGCTCGCCGGCGAGATTGACGAAGCCCATCAATAGCATCATGTCGCCGTCGGGCTCGTCGACCACGTTCTCGACCAGGCGGCTCCAGGTGAATTCGTGGCCGCTGTCGGACGACCAAGCCGTCATGACATCGATGGCTCGGCGAACGTTTTCTCTCACGTCCATCCCCGGAGCCTGCCACGCGCGCTCTCCCGCCGCACTGCGGCGAAGGTCCGCAGACACGTCAGCGGGCGCGCCGGATTACGGCAACGCCCGCTGACGGTTCAGGTGATCAGCGCCGGGTCAGTACAGCGGCACCCAGACACCGAAGAACCAGTAACCCCAACCCCCGTACTGCCAGTTGAAGACGGGCACGACGGTAAAGGTGTTGTAGTTGAACGGCCCGAAGTCGCGCCGTCCCGCATCCCAGTCACGAGGCGGACCGTCCCACGGCCGGTTCCAGCCTCCTGGAGGCGGCGGTCCGTTCCAGCCCCCCGGAGGCGGCGGGCCCTCCCAGTGCGGCGGCGGGTGGCCCGGAGCCGGGCCGTCGTTCCAGCCGTAGCCATGTGGGCGCGGCGGCGGGGGCGCCCCGCGACCCACGATGCTGAATTGGACATCCGGACCAGCGGGACCACCGATCTGTGCGTTGGCGGTGACCACATCGTGGCGCGGGACGTAGGGCGGGTGCGGAGGCTGGGTGCCGCTGTACTGACCCGGCGCTGATCACCTGAACCGTCAGCGGGCGCGCCGGATTACGGCAACGCCCGCTGACACGCGAGCGACCCGC
>NZ_LZLU01000086.1:0-14093 GCF_001673415.1 Mycobacterium sp. 1165196.3
CAACAAGGTTGTGCAGTGGGTGCCGGATCGATACTGGCCGGCGCACAGCACGATTCCGTTGACGGTGGGCGGCGCGGCCGCCGAGATCAAAACGGGCCCCGCCGTGATCGGCGTCGCCAGCATCTCCGAACACACCTTCACCGTCAGCATCGACGGCGCCGAGGCGGGACCGCCGACGTCGCTGCCCGCGCCGCCCACCGTCAACGGAATCGTGCTGTGCGCCGGCCAGTATCGATCCGGCACCCACTGCACAACCTTGTTGTCGAGCCATTCGAACTTGCCGGTCATCGCGGGCGTCGACTTGACGTCGACGGCGCGCTCGGCCGCCTGCCGGTCGGCCGGGTTGGTGATGGGCGCTTTGAAGCGCACCTGGATGGGGTGCGCCACGCCGACCACCTCGTCGCGGCCCGGGGAAATCGACGCGATCGCAAACCCATGCGACTCGTTGGCGGCCGCCAGGCTCACCCCGGCCGGCGTCACGACAACACTCGCCGCGGTTCCGATCACCGCAAGAACACACCGAACACCCGTCCGCATGGCTCCAATTCCTTTTAACTGACAGAGTTGTAATAGGGATGATAAATGGGCGTTGACCTGCGGAAGCGTAAGGGCGCGTTGATTTTTGGGCACGCGACGGTCACGGTTTGGGCACGGGAGGTTTAGCGTCGCGGCGCGGTGACCAGGCGCTCGGACAGCCGGCCGCAAAAGCCAGCCCGACGAGCCGTCGGCCGCGAATCGTGACCGTGTTGTGACGGCGCGGCCCGGGCACCCGGGCGCCCGTCGCGACGGCGAGGGACCCGTCCAGCAAATGCGAAGCGCGGCCGGCGACCAATATGACCAAACCGCTGGCGCTTGGTGGCGACGGGTCGAATACTGATGGGATGAGTAGGCCCGCACCGCCCGTGCTGACTGTTCAATCTGACTGGTCACGGCGCAGTTTCGCTGCGGGCCACGATCTCATCGTCGGAAGTGACCTCCGTGCCGACATGCGGGTCGCCCATCCGCGGATCGCCCGCGCGCACCTGCTGTTGCGGTTCGACCGGGGCAAATGGCTCGCGATCGACAACGGATCGCCGACCGGGATGTTCGTCAACGGGAGCCGGGTGTCCGTCGTCGACATCCGCGACGGCCAGAGCATCAACGTCGGAAGCCCCGACGGGCCGCGGTTGAGCTTCGTGATCGAACGCCCCGACCGGACCGTGGGTCAGCTGCCGCCGACGGTCGAGGGGATGCAGGCCCTGGCCCGGCCCGGTGCCATGCGGCCCCCTCGCCCGGAGCCGGCGCAGCCCGTCGGCGGCTCGGCTCCCCGCATCGCGCGCCAGCAGCCGGCCCCGCTGCGCCACGGGCCGCCGCCTCCGGCATCGCCACAGGCCAGCGGCCCGCGCCGGGCCGTCGGCTATCCGAACCAACCGCCGCCTCCCCGCGGTCCCCAACCGCCGCCCGAACGGCCCGCCGGGGTGCCGGCCAAGGGCCAACCGCTGACCGAGATCGGCGCGCAAGCCCTCGAAGCTGCGGAGTTCGACAGCACCAACCTGCGGCGCGCGGTGCAGCGGTCCCGGTCGAGGCTCGCGGCGCCACCCACCGGCGCCGCCGTGATCGGCCGCGCCGAGGACAGCGACATCGTCATCTCGGACGTCCTGGCGTCGCGCCAGCATGCCTATCTGGTGCCGGGCCCGACCGGGATGGAGATCCACGACGCCCACAGCATCAACGGCACGTTCGTCAACGGCACCCGAATCCTGTCGGCGCCGCTGACCGAGGGCGACGTCGTCACCATCGGCAACGTCGACCTGGTGTTCAACGGCGAGATCCTGCTCCGTCGCGCCCAGGCGGCCACCCGCACCGGCGGGCTGGAGGTGCGCGAGGTCGACTTCGAAATCGACAGCAAACGCCTGATCCACAAAGTCTCGCTGACCGCCAGGCCCGGCACGCTGACCGCCCTCATCGGCGGGTCCGGGGCCGGTAAAAGCACGCTGTCGCGGCTGATCGCCGGCGCCACCTGTCCCAGCTCGGGCTCAATCACCTTCGAAGGGCACGATATTCACGCCAGCTTCGCGTCGTTGCGCAGCCGGATCGGGATGGTGCCCCAGGACGACGTCGTGCACCGCCAGCTGACCGTGACCCAGGCGCTGAACTATGCCGCCGAGCTGCGCCTGCCGCCCGACACCAGCAAAGAGGACCGCGCGCAGGTGGTCGCGCAGGTGATCGAGGAACTCGGGCTGACCAAGCACGCCGACACGCGGGTGGACAAGCTGTCCGGCGGGCAGCGCAAGCGTGCCTCGGTGGCACTCGAGCTGCTCACCGGGCCGTCGCTGCTGATCCTCGACGAGCCGACCTCCGGCCTGGATCCGGCGCTCGATTTACAGGTCATGACCATGTTGCGGCAGTTGGCCGACGCCGGTCGGGTGGTGCTGGTGGTGACGCACTCGCTGAGCTATCTCGACCTGTGCGACCAGGTGTTGTTGATGGCGCCCGGCGGCAAGACGGCGTACTGCGGGCCGCCCGACGAAATCGAAGCGACCATGGGAACCACCAACTGGGCCAAGATCTTCGGCATGGTGGGGGCGGACCCCGACGAGGCCAACCGTCGGTTCCTGGCCCAGCTCAAACCGCCGCCGGCGGGACCCGAGGCGGAGAAGCCGGCCGACCTGGGCGCGCCGGCACGCTCGAGCACCCGTCGTCAGTTCGCCACGATCGCGCGCCGCCAGGTTCGGCTGATCGTCGCCGACCGCGCCTACTTCATCTTCTTGGCGCTGTTGCCGTTCGTGATGGGCGCGCTGTCGCTCACCGTTCCCGGCTCGACCGGATTCCGTGTCGCCGATCCCAGCGGCGACGGCTCCGACGAGCCGGGCTCGGTGTTGATGTTGCTCACCATGGCCGCCGTGTTCATGGGGACCGCGCTGACCATCCGCGACCTTATCGGCGAGCGCCCGATCTTTCGCCGGGAACAGGCGGTCGGCCTGTCCACCAAGGCGTATCTGCTCGCGAAGATGGCGGTGTTCTTCGTGTTCGCCGTCATTCAGTCGGCGATCGCCACGACCATCACGATCCTGGGGAAGGGGGCGCCGACGCGCCCGGCCCTGCTGCTGGGCAGTGCCACCCTCGAGCTATACGTCGCAACCGCCGCGATGTGCGTCGCCGCCGCGATGGTCGGCCTGGTCCTGTCCTCCCTGGCCCGGTCCAACGAGCAGATCATGCCGCTGCTGGTGGTGTCCCTGATGCTGCAGTTGGTGCTCTGCGGGGGCATGGTCCCGGTCACCAACCGGCTCGGCCTGGACCAGATGTCGTGGGCGGTGCCCTCGCGGTGGGGCTATGCGGCGCAGGCCTCGACGGTCGACCTGTGGGCCATCGAGCCCGGCCCGCTTGCCCCGAAAGACCGCCACTTCAAGCACACGGCCTCGACCTGGCTGTTCGACGTGGGCATGCTGGCGCTGTTGACCATCGTGTACGCGGGATTCGTGGGGTGGCGCAGTCGGCTCAAGCGCCACTGATCCGCCGTCACCGCTAGATGAAGTCCAGGGCCTCGACCGTAGCGACCGGGCCTTCGTGGGTGGGCCGGTTCGCGCCACCGATGCAGTAGACGGTGTTACCCACCGTCGCGACCGCCTCGGCGTGACGCGGGGTGGGCATCGGGGGCAGCGCGCTCCAGGTTCCGTTGGCGATGTCGTACATCTCGGCCACCCCCAACACCCGCGTCGGCTCCTCACCGCCGACCGCCAGGATCCGGCCGTCGATGAACGCGGCGCCGTAGCTGCCGCGGGGGGTCGGCATGTCGACCAATTTGGTCCAGCTGCCGGACTGGGGGTCGAACCGTTCGAACGCCGCGGAGTTCTTGTCGGCCGACAGGAATCTGCCGCCGACCGCGTAGACGTAGGTGCCGTCCGACACCGCCGCGAGATGTTCACGCGGAGTTGGCATGTCTGCCGCGTCGTGCCACGAGCTGCCGTCGAAGACCTCGGTCTGACCGACGAGTTGCTTGGCGTTCTGGCCGCCGACGGCCACGAGTTTGTCGCCGACCACCGCGGCGGCCAGCGCCGCGCGGGCGTGGGTGAGGTTCGGCAGTTCGACCCACTTGCCGGCGCGCAACGCGAACACCTTGGTGGACGCCTGGGTGAGGTCGCTGCTGGCGCCGCCGAGCACCACCACCTCGCCGTGATAGGTCGCCGCGGCGGCGTGGTGCAGCGGGATTGGCAGTGGCGGTTGCGGCTGCCAGGTGCCGGCGCGCGGGTCGTAGCTTTCGACCGTCGACAACGCCACGCCGTCGCGCAGGCCGCCGACGATCCAGATCTTGTCGTCGAGCACGGTCCACGCCGTCATCAGCCGAGGCGTCGGCGCATCGGGCAGGGAACGCCATTGCGCGGCGGGCTGGATTCGGCGCGCCGGCAGCTGCAGCGCCTCGGCCGACGAGGTGGCCTGGCCGTCGCCGACCTCGCTCGACCCGCCGATCGCGAACACGGCTTGCCCCACCGCGTCGACCGCCATGCCGTGGCGCGCAATCGCAAGATCCGGCAAGCCGGCCCACGCGTTCGTGGTCAGATCGAACACCGACACGCTCTTGAGGACCTGCCCGGCCGACTGCCCCCCGACGGCCACCAACCGCCGATCGGCGATCGCCACGCCGAGATCACCGCGTGGCTGGGGGAGGTCGGGCAACCGCGTCCAGCTTTTCGCGGCAGGGTCATACGCCTCGACGGTCGGCAGGTCGGTGGTCCCGTTGCTGCCGCCCACCGCGTACACCAGCTTGCCGTCCGACGCCGCGGCCAGCATCTGCCGCGGGGTCGGGATCGGCGTGCCGAGGGTCCAGGAGTTGCCGTCGAAGACCTCGGTGGTGTTCAGCGGGGCGCCGTTCGCGTCGACGCCGCCGGTGACGACGATGCGGTCGCCCACGACCGCGGCCGCGGCCGCCGCCCGCGGTTGCAACAGGTGGGGCAGCTCGACCCAGTGGCTGTTGACCACCCGCCAAACCTGGTCGCTGGCAACCTTTTGCGCTCCCGCGGCCCGCCAGCCGCCGAGCACGATCGGGTTGCCCCGCCACGTCACCGCCATCGCGTGCTGAACCGGAACCGGAAGATCGTCGCCGCTCTTCCAGCTGTCGATCACCGGGTCATAGCCCTCGTGGTTGGCGACGAGCGCGTGGTTACTGCCCAATCCGCCGAAGATCCAGATCGTGCCATCGGCCTGCGTGGTCGCCGCCGCCTGGCGCGCGATGCGCGCGTTGGTGATCGGCTGCCACTTCACGGTTTGGCCGCTCGGTTGACTGGCCGCGGGCTGGTGGTGTTTGTTGCCCTGGGTGAGCAGCACGTAGACGCCGCCGCCGAGCACCAGCACCGCCACCACGATCCCCAGCACGATCAGGGGCGCCGTCAGGCGATTGCCCTTCTTGCCCGACGAGCCCAGCCACTTCACCGCCCCGGCGGCCGGCCCGCGACGCGCGACGGCGGGTGGGTCGGCGTCGCTCGGCGGCGCGATCGCGTCGGTCATGCTGGTCGGTTCGGCGATCGCCTCGGTGGGTTCGGAGGTGTTGGGCCGGGCCGGAATTGGGCCTCGCCGGTCCGGGGCGCGTGGCCCGGCCCGCTGCGGCCCGGTGGAGCGCGACGGTGCGGGCGTCGCGCGGCGATCGGTGAGCGGATGGATCAGCGAGGTGCTGTCCGGGTCGGCATTTCGCGGGGCCGGTTTGGCGATGCGCGGCGGTCGCGCGGCCGGTGCCCCCGCCTTCCCGCCATGCCCGGCCGGCGAGGTCCGCGGCTTCGCCAGACCCGCCGAGCCGCCCACCGTGCGCCCCGCGCCCGCGCCGACGGCGGTGATGGCCATCGCGTCGGGCTTCAGGCCGTTGCGGCGCAGGCTCTCCTGCAGTCCGCGACCGAACTCCGCCGCCGACGCCGGCCGCTCGGCCAAGTCGACCGCCATCGCCGTCTCGATCGCCGCACACACCGCGTCGGGGATCCCGCCGGGACGCAGGTCCGGGACCCGCGTGTTGTTGATCCGCGTGTAGTGCGCGAGCAGGTCTTGGCTGCCGCGGCGCTCGTAGGCGGGGTTGCCGGCGATGAGCGAATACAGGGTGGCGCCAAGCGAATAGACGTCGCTGCCGACCGTCGCAGGATCGCCCGCCATCACCTCGGGCGCGAGGTAATCGATTGTGCCGGAGAACAATCCGGCCGCCGTCTCATATCCGCCGGCGATGTGGGCGGTCCCGAAGTCGGTCAGTTGCGGTTCGCCGTAGTCGTTGACGAGCACGTTCGCGGGCTTGATGTCGCGATGCAGCGTTCCGCTCAGGTGTGCGGTTTCCAGTGCGCCGCAGAGCTTTACGCCAATCCGCACGGCTTCCGGCCAGGCGATGGGGCCCTCGCGCTGCACCCGCAGGCCCAGCGAGCCCGCGGGGCAGTACGACATGACAATGTAGGGGCGGCCGCTCGCGGTCAGGCCGACCCGCAAAATGTTGACGATGTTCGGGTGCCCCGAGAGCCCGCCCATGGCGTAGCCCTCGCGCAGAAACCGTTCGCGGCCGACGTCGTCGATGAAGGTCGGCAGCACCTTGATCGCCACATTGCGCCCGAGCGCTGTCTCGCGACAGCAATAGACCACCCCGGCGGCGCCCCGAGCGATCTGGCGGGCGTTGTCGAACCCGGCAGCGGCTAACTCCGCCACGACCTCGCTCGCTCCCGACGCCGGGGCGCGAGCCTTGGGTTTTTCAGCCATTACCTGGCCCCAACTTCCCAGGCGATTGATCAATCGGGGTCAAGCGTAGCGAACATCGGATCGCCGTCAGTGCGGTTCCGACGACAATCCTGGCCGCTAACCCGGTTGGCTCGTGCGTTGTCGCCGCGCTTCGCCCGCGGTCTCAACGTCGATGGCGTCGGGGGCCCGGCTCTGCAGATGCTGGCCGGTCTGGTACGGAAACCGACTGACGATTGCACGCACGCAGCACCCGCTGACTGTCTGCGCCGCTACCGGTAAAGCCGCAGTCTGGTTGGCGTCCGCGGTCTCGGCGACGCTGATCACGAGGACAGCAAGGGGGTTTCTCGAGGCGTCCGGCGATTCGGCCACCCGCACAGGTTGCATTGCGGTGGCGGTCGTTTCGGAAGTCACGCGGGACGCTGCAACCCCTTGCATGACTAATGGTCGAGGATCAAATGGACTTTGGTATTTCCACGTTCGTAACCGACAACAGCATCGACACGGTGTCGCTCGCTCGCGCGATCGAAGACCGGCACTTCACTTCGCTGATGGTGGCCGAGCACACCCATATACCGGCCTGCCGGCAGTCGCCATATCCACTCGGCGGCGATTTGCCCCCCGAGTTTTACCGGACCCTCGATCCCTTCGTCACGCTGGCCGCTGCCGCGGCGACGACGTCGAGAATCGAACTGTTCACCGGTATCGCGCTGTTGGTCCAACGCGATCCGATCATCGTGGCAAAAGAGGCCGCGAGCATCGATTTGATATCGAACGGCCGGTTCGCCTTGGGCGTGGGCGCAGGCTGGAATCTCGAGGAACTGCGCGACCATGGCACCGACCCGAAGACGCGCGGTGCGCTGCTCGACGAGCGGATCGAGGCCGTCAAGGCGCTGTGGAGCGACGAACCCGCCGAATACCACGGCACGTATGTCAATTTCGACGCGTCCTACATCCGGCCCAAGCCGGTCCGGCAACCGCATCCTCCGGTCTTCATCGGCGGCAACTCCGCGGCAGCGGTGAAACGGGTGATCCGGCACAACGCGGGATGGCTAGCCGTCCCAACGCCGGTGGAGGCCTTGATCATGCGGACCAACGAGATGCGTGACGGTGCGGGCTACGACGTCCCGCTGGCGATGTTCGGCGCGCCCGTCGATCCCGACTATTGGGCCGTGGCCGACAAGCTGGGGTTCGGCCAGGTGGCGCTCCTGTTACCCACGGTGCCGACCGACGAGTCACTTCGACTGCTCGATGACTACGCCGCCAAGGTTGATCAATACCGTGGCTAGGGCTTCGATGCCGGGGAACTCGCCTGCTGCCCGAATCGCGCGCCGCTACCCAAAGCTTTCGACGCGACAAATCTTGGCAACCGAAATCCCAAAGGAGCGAACATGACCCGAACCGACGACGATAGCTGGGGTTTGAAAACCAGCGTGGGAGCCACGGCCACGATGGTGGCCGCGGCGCGGGCCGTCGCCAGCAAGAGCCCCAACCCGCTGATCAACGACCCGTTCGCCGAGGATTTGGTTCGGGCAGTCGGAATCAAGCTTTTTACCCAGATAGTCGATGGACTGGTCTCGTTTTCGGAGATCGGGGCGGGCTGGCTTCCGGCGTATTTCGGTCTTCGCAGTAGAGCCTTCGATGACTTCGCCACCCAGGCGTGCTTCCTGGGTCTTCGACAGGCGGTGATTTTGGCATCCGGATTGGACAGCCGCGCGTACCGATTGGACTGGCCGTCGGGGATATCCATCTATGAAGTGGATCAACCCGAAGTCATCGGCTGGAAGCGAGATATCCTGGCAAAGCTGGGATGCGCGCCGGCGACGCACCACCGTTGCGTGGGCGTCGATCTCCGACGTGACTGGGCGAAAGCATTGCTGCAAGCGGGGTTTGACGACTCTAAGCCGACAGCATGGATTGTGGAAGGTCTCCTGGTCGGCTATCTGCCACCCCGGGCGCACGACGAAATACTCGATGCGATCACGGGATTGAGCGCCCCGGGCAGCCGGATAGTGGCCGACCACACCGACATCCGTCGTCCCGATCTGATCAATGAATTTCTCAGCGAGTTCCATGACCAGTGGTGCCAGCGTGACTCCAGCCTCAATTTGCTAGGACTGACCTTTTCGGGGCCCCGGCAAGATCCCGCGGTGTATCTGGCGGAGCGTGGCTGGGTAACACACAACGCGAACGTGACCGACCTCTTGCGCGCCGCTGGGCGATCTCCGTCCGCGGCGGGTGAATTTCCCGCGTCTTCAGAATTCATGCTGTTTCTGAACGGGGTCCGTAACTAGACGGCCCGCCGACTGCATGCGGAGCCGATCGTCAGTGGATTCGTGCGCTGCCGCCGAGGCCGATCTCGAGCACGCTTCCGGTGATCACTCCGGGGTCGGTGACCAGGTACACCACGCCGCGGCTGACGTCCTCGGGCTGTAGCCAGGGTTGCGGTATCGGGTTGGCTTTGGTCATCCGGCGCACGAGGTCGTCGGGGACGTCGTCGCTTCCGGTGGGTTGCACCATCGGCGTCTGGGTGGTGGTGGGGCAGACCACGTTGATCGTGATGCCCTCCTTGGCGACCTCGAGGGCGGCGGACTTCGCCAGGCCGATGACGCCCCACTTGGTGGCGTTGTAGGCGGCCAGCTCGGGGATGCCCATGCGGCCGCCCATCGAGGAGGTGACGACGATCCTGCCGAACCGCTGCTGGCGCATCACCGGTATCGCGGCGCGCAGGGTGTGAAAGGCGCCGGTCAGGTTGGTGTCGATCAGCTGTTGCCACACCACGTCGCTGACGTCTTCCAGCACCCCGGTGCTGACGATTCCGGCGTTGGCCACCACGATGTCGAGGCTGCCTAGGTCGGCGACCGTCTGGGTGATCGCGGCGTTGACCGCGGCCGCGTCGCGCACGTCCAAGGTGATCGGCACGCAACGCCGGCCCAGTTCCTCGACGAGCTTGGTCGTTTCCCGTAGGTCGTCCTCGGTGCCCAGGGGATAGGTCAGGTCCGTCATCGCCTGCGGGGCATCGGCGACGACGATGTCGGCTCCTTCGGCGGCCAGGGCCAGCGCATGCGAGCGGCCCTGTCCGCGAGCTCCGCCGGTGATAAAAGCCACGCGTCCGTCCAAAGCACCCATGGCGGTAAAGCTACCAGCGGGTTACGCGCTTGCCGGCGCGCCGGGTGGCGTTATGAAACCGATTGCTGTGGGCGAGGTTTCGGCGCTATGCTGCCCGGCCGCTCGGCGTTCTTTCTCCATCGCGCATCCGCTACAGATGGAGCGTGCGTGCTATATATTTCGATCATTCGAGTCCGCGCTCGAGATGATAGAAATATTAATCATCAGGCGCTTGGGGCCCAATGATAAAAATATTGATCATCGGGGCATATCCACCGTATGATTAAAATATGCATCATCAAGTACCGTTGGTATACGACACCATCGAATTCGGCGAACACGTCCGGCGCGCGCGCCAGGACAGGGGCTTCAACCAGGATGAGCTCGCCAACCGCATCGGAGTCAATCGTATGACCATCTCCCGTCTCGAACGGGGAGAATCTGTCAGCGTCGATATAGCCCTGCGCGCGCTTTCGGAGTGCGGCATGGCGCTGGCGCTAGTGCCGAAGTTTTCCCGAATGACGACAATCGATGGCGCGCAAAGCGCTTGACGTCTGGCTGTACGGCGTCCACGTCGCACGGCTGAGCGAGCCGCGCCGCTTCCGTCTGCGTCTGGAGTTCACCGAGGAAGCGCTCGACACCTTCGGCGAGGGAAGCCGAGTCCTGTCCTTGGCATTACCCATCTCGCGAAAACCTGTCCAGGACCGGGACGGCAAGTTGCAGGTCTCGGCATTCATCGAAGGTCTTTTGCCAGAAGGCAACCTGCGTCGCCACATCGCCACCGAGGCTGGTGCGCCAGTCAACGACACGATGACGCTATTAGAACGGTTGGGCGCGGAATGTGCGGGTGCGGTCCAGATTCTTACCGAAGGAGCGCAACCCGGTGCCGGCCGGGTCCGCCGATTGACGAAGCAGGAAGTCGACACTCTGATCGCGGACCTGCCGACCTACCACCTACCTGAGGGCACCACGCCACAGGCATCGCTCGCCGGTATTCAGGACAAAGTGCTCTTGGTAGCTCTTCCCAACGGCGAATGGGGTTGGCCTGAAGCAGGTGCGGCTTCAACGCACATCATCAAACCCGAGCCGCTCGGCGGCGCCGTGAAGCTTCTCATTCAGACGGAAGATTGGGCGCTACGAGTGGCGCGCGGCGCAGGCATCGATGCCGCAGAGCCGCGAATAGAGCGCTTCGGTGGACGCACGGCCATTGTCGTGGTCCGCTATGACCGAGGCCCTGACGGCACTCGGCTGCATCAAGAAGATTTCTGTCAGGCACTAGGTCTCGATCCCGCGGCCAAATACGAGAGCACCAGCGAAGCAACAAGTTTGGGCTCGAGGCTACGACGCGTGGCACGCGCGGCCGCACCGAGGGCATTGGATCCTGACGGCTTTCGATTGGCGTTGCTGCAGGCAGTCACGTTTAACGTCGTCATTGGCAATAGTGACGCGCACTCAAAAAACTACTCAGTGATGATCGGCCGTGATGGCAGTGTGTCGCTGGCACCGATCTACGACGTCGCGCCGGTCATCTACCTGGATCCCGCATTCAAGGGCACCGGACATGTGATCAACGGGAAGACGGGTATTGACGGCATCGACGTCGATGATCTGACGGCCGAAGCGGTTTCCTGGGGCATGGGACAGCGACGAGCAAGTGCGGCGGTACGGTCATGCATGGAGCGGATATACAGCTCAGTCGAGCGCATCGCACTTCCCCCGGGAGCCGAGTCGGTCAAGGCGAACCTTGACCAGTTGTGGATCCAACGCTCTTGGGGCACAGCGTCTTTGAAATCCGGGCGCTCCGACTCGGCCTGGAGCGCCAGCAGCCCGTAGAGGTGCCGTGTTTCGGTACGCCCCCTCCGCATCCGGGGCGAGTCCGAGGTCGACAAAGTGTCGTGAGGCGCATGGGCGCTTACGCGTGCTGAGACCAACATGTCGCGCGGGGGCCGGCCGTTCAATGGATCACCGTGACGCTGACACGGCGTCGTCATCGCGCCGCATCGCCGCGGGTAAACGTGGAGCCGATGACGGGAATCGAACCCGCGTATTCAGCTTGGGAAGCTGATGTTCTGCCATTGAACTACATCGGCACTTCTCGCCAAGGAAGGCTAGCACCCGACGGGAGCCGTCGAGGTCAGGACCGCTCATCGACTACGGCGCTGCGGCCGTCGCGCGCCGTCGCACCGAAGCGGAGTTATTCCTTTCACAAATTCACATTCGCATATTTATTATTCCGTTATTGCGCCGTAATGTGCTCGGGGTGGGTCGGCACAGGTTAGCCAGGAAGCGACGTAAACCGTCGGTGGCCCTGGCTGCGGTGCTCGCCCCCGCCGCCGTGTTCTTCGCGGTGTCCTCGGACGTCACCCCAATTGCGCCGCATGTCGAGGCCAAGCCCGTTATCAGCGAACCCGCGCCGTGCTGCGCGGAAATCGTGACCGTGGCGTCCAATCGCCTCCTCACCGGCGTAGGCGATGCCGAGCCCGCCGCGGCCTCGCGGTATCACACCCGGGCCCCGCTGCTGACCGCCGACGTCGCTCCCGAACGCGGCCTGCAGGTCCGGACGATCCTGGTCGCCCGCAGCATCACCGCCGACTTTCCCCAGATCCACGAGATGGGGGGAGTGCGCCCGGATCCGTTGCCGTGGCACCCCCTGGGGCTGGCGCTCGACGTGATGATTCCCGACCCGGAATCGGCGGAGGGTATCGCGCTGGGCAACGCGATCGTCGCCTACGTGCTGCAGAACGCCAACCGCTTCGGCATCCAGGACGCGATCTGGCGCGGCGTCTACTACACGCCCGGCGGAGCGCAGCCGAGCCGGCTCGGCCACTATGACCACGTGCACGTCACGACCACCGGCGGCGGATATCCGACCGGCGGCGAGGTCTATCTCCGCTGAACGCGTCCCCCGGAGGCTAGGCTCGTCGCGTGCTGCTCTCCGATCGCGACCTCAGGGCCGAAATCAGCGCCGGGCGGTTGGGCATCGACCCGCTGGACGACGCCCTGGTGCAGCCGTCGAGCATCGATGTGCGACTTGACTGCATGTTCCGGGTGTTCAACAACACCCGCTACACCCACATCGACCCGGCCAAGCAACAGGACGAGCTGACCACCTTGGTCGAACCCGTCGCCGGCGAGCCGTTCGTCCTGCACCCCGGGGAGTTCGTGCTGGGCTCGACGCTGGAACTCATCACCCTGCCCGACGACCTCGCCGGCCGTCTGGAGGGCAAGTCGTCGCTGGGCCGCCTCGGCCTGCTCACACACTCGACGGCCGGGTTCATCGACCCCGGCTTCAGCGGTCACATCACGCTGGAGCTGTCCAACGTGGCCAACCTGCCGATCACGCTGTGGCCGGGCATGAAGATCGGTCAGCTGTGCATTCTGCGGTTGACCAGTCCCGCCGAACATCCTTACGGCAGTACGCAAGTAGGTTCGAAGTACCAGGGCCAGCGGGGACCCACCCCGTCGCGGTCCTATCAGAACTTCATAAGGACTACATAGGTTCGCAGCGGCCCTCCCGCACCCCTGCTGGGCGATACTTAGTTAGCCATTGGTTTTTCCTCCGCCTGGCCGTGGCTCATCGTGCAATACCTTTGGAGGGGTTTGTATTGGATATCGTGCTCGGGGTGTCGATGGCACCGTCATCGATCCAGATGGTCGTCCTGGAAGGCGAATACGCCGACGGCGCAACCGTAGAAGAGGACGTGTTCGACGTCGCCGACGTCGACGATGCGGCCACCGCGACCGGGCCCGACCAAGTGATCTCGGCCATCTTGGGCACCCGTGAGGGCGCGGCCGACGCCGGCATGGAACTGTCGTCGATCGGCGTGACGTGGACGGATCAACTCGAAGCCGCGGCGCTGCGCGACGCGCTGACCGCCCACCGGATCGACAACGTCATGCTGGTGTCGGCGTTTTTGGCCGCGGCGGCGTTGGCGCAAAACGTCGGCGGGGCAATGGGTTACGAGCGCACCGCCGTGCTGCTGGTGGAACCCGACACCGCGACGCTGGCGGTCGTCGAGACCTCCGACGGCTCCATCCCCGACGTCTATAAGCAACAGATCCACGCCCAGTCCTACGGCGATGCCGCCGCGCAACTCCGCGCGATGGTCGCCGGGATGGAGAAGCTGGAACTGCTGCCCGGCGGCCTGTTGCTGGTCGGCTCGGGTATCGACGTCGGGCCGCTGAAGCCGGTGTTGCAGTCGACGACCTTCCTCGACGTGAGTGTGGCCGAGGAACCGGAGACCGCGCTGGCCCGCGGGGCCGCGCTGGCGTCGGCGAACGCGCCGCTGTTTGCCTCGTCGACCGCCGCGCTG
>NZ_LZLU01000087.1:0-519 GCF_001673415.1 Mycobacterium sp. 1165196.3
GATCTCGTTCGGGACCAAGGGCGGCGAGATCGAGATGGACGGGCAACGCATCGCCGTCCCGGTCTCGACCGACCAGATGAAGATGGTGGCCAAGCTGTCCGGCGGGCAGTCGTACACCGCCACCACCCTGGGCGAGCTGGAAAAGAGCTACAACGCCATCGAGAACGAGATCGGCTACCGCACGGTGCCGGGGCCGGGCAGCTCCGGCTGGCTGCGGCTGGCCGTGCTGACCGCCCTGATCGCGACCGCGCTGGCACTGCTGATCAACCGGCGCCTGCCCAGCTGACTCAGGCGGGCAGCCTGCGGTTCAGCAGGAGCCCGGCCAGGATGGCGCCGGCCAGGACGAACGCGCCGAGCAGCATCCAGGCCAGGCTGGCGTCGCCCTTCACGGTTTCGTAGCCGATCTGGCGCTGCAGCGTCGAGTACACGTTCTTCAGCGAGTCCAGGCTGTCGGCGTGGAACGACTGGCCGTCGGTGATCTCGCAGATCTTCTGCAGGGTCTGGTCGTCCACCGGAACC
>NZ_LZLU01000088.1:0-39524 GCF_001673415.1 Mycobacterium sp. 1165196.3
GCGGGGCCGAGGGCGCCGACCCGGCCTCGGTGGCCTTCGACGCCGTCGACAAGGGCATCGCCGCGGGCGCGGACGTGGTGCTCATCGACACGGCGGGACGGCTGCACACCAAGGTCGGACTGATGGACGAGCTCGACAAAGTTAAGCGGGTCGTAACACGGCGGGCCGCGGTCGACGAGGTGTTGCTGGTGCTCGACGCCACCATCGGGCAGAACGGACTGGCCCAGGCGCGGGTGTTCGCCGAGGTGGTCGAGATCACCGGCGCCGTGCTGACCAAGCTGGACGGCACGGCCAAGGGGGGCATCGTCTTTCGGGTTCAGCAGGAACTCGGCGTGCCGGTGAAACTGGTCGGGCTGGGGGAGGGTCCCGACGATCTGGCGCCGTTCGAACCGGCGGCTTTCGTCGACGCGCTGCTCGGCTGAAACCCCTTACACGGCGAGCGGGACGTTAATCCCACCGAAACACTGCCGCACCATCGCCGAAACAACGATTGCGCAATCTTCTGGTCAGGTCATCAGACGTGTGTCTGGCGGCCAATCGTGGGCCGACCGGAGGAGATTGCGAGTGACATACCCGATACTGGGCCAGCCCAATACCGGCGATACCGCCTGGATGTTGGCCAGTTCCGCGCTGGTGCTGTTGATGACGCCGGGTCTGGCGTTCTTCTACGGCGGTATGGTGCGCGCCCGAAGCGTGCTGAACATGCTCATGATGAGCATCAGCGCGATGGGCGTGGTCACCGTGCTGTGGGTGCTCTACGGCTATTCGATCGCGTTCGGCGATGACGCCGGCGGCGTCGTAGGCAAGCCGACCTCGTTCTGGGGCCTCAAGGGCCTCATCGGTGTCAACGCGGTGGCCGCCGATCCCAGCAAAGGTGTTGCGGCCACCGACATTCCGCTGGCGGGCACCCTACCCGCCACGGTGTTCGTGGCCTTCCAGCTGATGTTCGCGATCATCACCGTCGCCCTGATCTCCGGCGCCGTGTCCGACCGGCTGAAGTTCGGCGCCTGGCTGGTGTTCGCCGGTCTGTGGGCTACGTTCGTCTACTTCCCGGTCGCCCATTGGGTTTTCGCGTTCGACGGCTTCGCCTCCGAGAAGGGTGGCTGGATCGCCAACAAGCTGCACGCGATCGACTTCGCCGGCGGGACGGCGGTCCACATCAATTCCGGTGTGGCGGGCCTGATGCTGGCGATCGTGCTGGGCAAGCGCCGCGGTTGGCCCACCACGCTGTTCCGGCCGCACAACCTGCCGTTCGTGATGCTCGGCGCCGGGTTGCTGTGGTTCGGGTGGTACGGGTTCAACGCCGGATCGGCCACCACCTCCAACGGTGTCGCCGGGTCGACCTTCATGACGACGACGGTCGCGACGGCCACCGCGATGCTGGGCTGGATGCTCACCGAACGCATCCGCGACGGCAAGGCGACGACGCTGGGCGCGGCGTCGGGCATCGTCGCGGGCCTGGTCGCCATCACGCCGTCCTGCTCGTCGGTCAACGTGCTGGGCGCCCTGGTGGTCGGCCTGGTCGCCGGCGTGCTGTGCGCGCTGGCCGTCGGCCTGAAATTCAAGCTCGGCTTCGACGACTCGCTCGACGTGGTCGGGGTGCATCTGATCGGCGGTCTGGCCGGCACGCTGCTGGTGGGGCTGCTCGCCGCACCGGAGTCCCCGGCCATCAACGGCGTCACCGGCGTATCCAAGGGATTGTTCTACGGCGGCGGCTGGGCTCAGCTCGAGCGGCAAGCAGTCGGCGCGTTCAGTGTTCTCATCTACTCTGGGGTGGTTACGCTGATCCTGGCGTTGATCCTGAAGTACACCATCGGGCTTCGTCTCAACCCAGAGGCGGAAGCCACGGGCATCGACGAGGCCGAGCACGCCGAGAGTGGTTACGATTTCGCCGTGGCTACCGGTTCGGTTCTGCCGCCCCGGGTCGCTGTGGCGGATACCCGCAACGGCCTGGAGGAGGAGCGAGTGAGCGACAAAGTGGAGGCAGAGCAGTCATGAAGCTGATCACCGCGATCGTAAAGCCGTTCACGCTCGATGACGTGAAGACCAGCCTGGAGGACGCGGGTGTCCTGGGCATGACGGTCAGCGAAATCCAGGGCTACGGACGGCAGAAGGGTCACACCGAGGTCTACCGGGGCGCCGAATACTCGGTCGACTTCGTGCCCAAGGTGCGCATCGAGGTCGTCGTCGACGACTCCATCGTCGACAAGGTCGTGGACAGCATCGTCCGGGCCGCGCGCACCGGCAAGATCGGTGACGGCAAAGTGTGGGTGAGCCCCGTGGAAACCATTGTGCGGGTGCGTACCGGCGAGCGCGGAACCGATGCGCTATGACGTCCGCTGTCACTTGCTGATTCGACCCGGGCGGGCCGGGAGGGCATGACCCCGAACTACCCCGACTCGTCCGGGCACCCAGCCGGGACAGAAAGCGCCTGCGCGGCAGTCGATCTGGCTGCCGCGCGGCGCCAACTGTTGTCTGAGGGCAGCAAGCTGCACGCCGCCGAGCTGCGGCACGCCTGGCTGGATCTGCACGAATCGTGGTTGATGGCCAAGGCGGCCGAGATCGGGATCGGCGACGACAGCGGCTTCGCGATCGTCGGGATCGGCGGATTGGGCCGCCACGAGTTGTTGCCGTATTCCGATCTCGACCTGATGCTGTTGCACGACAACTTCTCCGACGACGTGCTGGGCAAGGTCGCCGACAAGTTGTGGTATCCGCTGTGGGACGCCAACGTTCGGCTCGACCACAGTGTGCGGACCGTCTCCGGTGCCCTCGGCGTCGCCAACGCCGACATGATCGCCGCGCTGGGCATGCTCGACGCCCGCCACATCGCCGGTGACGCGCGACTGTCCGACGAACTGATCGCCGGGGCACGACGGCAGTGGCGCAGCGCAATTCGCTCCCGGATGAACGAGCTCGTCGAGATGACGCAGGCCCGCTGGGAACGGTGTGGCCGCATCGCACAGCGGGCCGAGCCGGACCTGAAATCGGGCCGCGGCGGACTTCGCGACGTGCAACTGCTCGACGCGCTGGGCGTGGCGCAACTGATCGACCGCCACGGCATGGCCCGTCCGGAGTCGCCCGGGGGCTCACTCGACGACGCCCACCTGACGCTGCTCGACGTGCGCACCGAGTTGCACCGGGTCTCGGGACGCGGACGCGATCAGCTGCAGGCTCAATACGCCGACGAGATCAGCGCCGCCCTGCACATCGGTGATCGATTCGACTTGGCGCGCAAGCTATCCGACGCCGGGCGCACCATCGCCTACCACGCTGAGACGGGCATCCGGACCGCGGAGAACGCGCTGCCGCGCCGCGGGGTGACGGCGCTGGTGCGGCGGCCCAAGCGCCGCCCGCTGGACGAGGGCGTCGTCGAATACGCCGGGGAGATCGTGCTGGCCCGCGACGCACGCCCGGATACCGACGTGGGTCTGGTGTTGCGGGTGGCGGCGGCCTCGGCCGACACCGGGCTGCCGATCGGCGCCGCCACGCTGAGCCGCCTGGCCGCCAGCGCGCCGGAGATGCCGGTGCCCTGGCCGCGAGAGGCATTGGACGACTTGCTGGTTGTGCTGTCCGCCGGGCCGACCACGGTGGCGACGATCGAGGCCCTCGACCGCACCGGGCTGTGGGGGCGGCTGCTGCCGGAATGGGACGCCATCCGCGACCTGCCGCCCCGCGACGTCGCGCACAAATGGACGGTGGACCGCCACGTCATCGAGACGGCCGTCAACGCCGCACCGCTGTCCACCCGGGTGGCGCGACCCGACCTGCTCGCGCTCGGCGCGCTGCTGCACGACATCGGCAAGGGCCGCGGCGTCGACCACAGCGTGCTCGGGGCGGGCCTGGCCCTCGAGATCGGACCGAGGCTGGGCATGGCACCGGTCGAGGTCGATCTGCTCGCCCAGCTGGTGCGCCACCACCTGCTGTTGCCGGTGGTGGCCACCCGCAGCGACCTCAATGACCCCAAAACCATTGAGCGCGTAGTGAAAGCGCTCAGCGGTGACGCGCTGTTGCTCGAGGTCCTACACGCGCTGACCGAGGCGGACTCGAAGGCCACCGGTCCGGGGGTGTGGAGCGACTGGAAGGCGTCGCTGATCGAGGACCTGGTGCGGCGCTGCCGGCTGGTGATGGCCGGCGAGCCGCTTCCGAAGGTCGAACCCGCTGCGCCGCAATACCTTTCGCTCGCCGCCGATCGCGGCGTCCACGTGGAGATCAAGCCCAGCGGCGGTGAACGCCTGGACGTGGTGATGGCCGCGTCGGATCAGCGGGGGCTGGTGTCGAAAGCCGCCGCCGTGCTGGCGCTGAACTCGCTGCGCATCCACTCGGCCTCGGCCAGCACCCACGAGGGCTTCGCCATCGTCGAATTCGTGGTGTCGCCGCTGTTCGGTTCGCCGCCGGAAGCGGGCCTGCTGCGCCAGCAGTTCAGCGGCGCGCTCGCGGGCGACGTCGACGTGCTGGGCAGTTTGGAAAAGCGTGACAGCGACGCCGTCAGCGCGGCGACCAGCCGGGCCGGCGAGGTCCAGGTCGGGGTGCCCGTCACGCGGTCGAGCGCCCCGCCGCGCATCCTGTGGATCGACTCGGGCTCACCCGATCAGCTGATCGTTGAAGTCCGCGCGATGGACCGCCTCGGGCTGCTCGCGCTGCTGACCCGCGCGCTGGAGCGGGCGGGCACCGACATCGTGTGGGCGAAGGTCAACACCTTCGGATCGACGGCGGCCGACGTCTTCTGTGTGACGGTGTCGGAACAGGCGGCCGCGGCGGCCGGCGACGCCGAGCACGGCGCGCGCGACGCGGTCGAGCAGGGTCTGCTGGCGGTGTTGGGCGGCCCCGCCGTCGAGGTGCTCGAAGAGCCCGTCGGCGACTAGCCGGATGAGGCCAATGAGGCCCGTCAATCGGCGATCGGCGACTCGGACGTGCGCGTGCACGCAAGCGCGGCGATCACCGAGTCGGTGGTGAGGCAAACGATACCCATGCCCGGCATCTCCCGGTCCGCGTCGGTGGTCCAGCCCGAGATCGCGTCGTACACCGCGACGGTACGAAGGTCTCGTTCGGTGGCGTCGACGAGTGTGGAGCGTGGGCAGTTCGGATAGTTGCAACCGGCGACGACCACCGTGGTCACGCCCCGTTCGCGTAGGTGCTCAAGCAGTCGGGTCCCGAAAAAGGCGCTCCAACGCGGCTTGTAAAGGATGTGCTCGTCGGACCCGACCTGCTGCGTGGCCCCGGCAAGCAAGATGTCTGGATCCAATTTCCGGACGGGCCCGAGGCCGTCGGCGAGTTGCGAACCAGGCGAGCCCGCAACGGCCTTGTCTCGCAGGGTTCGTCGACACAGATCGGCGTTGCTGCCGTCCGGTAGGTACAAGCGCACGACGTGCACGATCGGGCGCCCGCTGTCGCGGAAGGCAGCGGTCAGCCGCCGCACCGCGGGTAGTACCTCGGCGGTGCCGGCGATGTCGGTGACCCAGTCGCGCTGTAGGTCGATGGTGAGCAGGGCGCTGCGGGAGAATTCCGGGCTGAGGTAATCGTCCACGCCCGAGAACACTAGGTAGACCGTCGTCGCGGGTCTTGTACGTCGTTGCGCGCGAACCTGCCCGGTGTGGCCGCGAAGGTATGGCGGAAATGGCGATGAAGATGCGCCTGGTCGTAAAAGCCGCTCTGCGCGGCGGCATAAGCCACGGCGTGCCCTGCGGTGAGTAACTGTTGGGCGCATCGCAGCCGCAGTTGCAGCAGGTACCGGTGCGGGGTCACGCCCGTTTCGCGGCGAAAGGCGCGCAGCAATTGGAACCGGGGCAGGCCCGCGACGGTGGCGAGCTCGTCGAGGGTGGGTGTGCGCTGCAGGTCAGCAGCCAAGTGGCGCAGCACTTTTCCGACAGCAAGCGGCGGTTGTCTGGGGATCGTGCACCGCGCGTAGCGGGTGAGGATCTCGGTGCACACTGCTTCGAATTCTTCTCGAGCCGCCAGTGTCTGCTGGTTCGGACGACGGTGCAGCCGGACCAATCGATCAGCCAGCCGTGGGTCGTGCGGTGTCGAAACCGGGAAGGTCGGACGGTGCCCGGCGAGTTCTTCCAGCAACGCCGGAGGGAGGTAGAAGACCCGGTAATCCCAGCCGTCGACGGCCGCGGGACGTCCGGCGTGGATGGTGTCGGCATCCAGCAGCAGCAGGCTTCCCGCCGGCGCGTGTTCGGTGCCGCCGCGGTAGCGGACGGCCTCCACGCCACGCTCGATCGCGGCGACAGCGTACTCGCTGTGCGAGTGGGGGACGAAGTGGTGCGTGCGAAAGGACGCCGTCACCAACCGCATGTCATCGGGGCCATAGCGGTGCTCGACGACGTCCTGCATAGCTCAGTGTTACCCGACCGCCGTGTCGACGGTTACGAGTGCTCGGCGTTGAGCCGGCGCACGGCGTCGATGCGCGCCCGCAGCTGTTCGCGGCTCGCCGCCGCGATCGGGGGACCCCCGCAGCGGCGCCGCAGTTCGTTGTGAATCCAGCCGTGCGGCTTGCCCGTCCGGTGGTGGGCGATCGAGACGAGGGTGTTGAGCTCGCGGCGCAGCTCCCGAAGCTGGCCGTGCACCGTGGCCGGGGCTTCGACGGCCGCCGGCGATCCGGCCTCCTTCTGCAGGCGGGCCCGCTTCTGCAGCTGTTCGTCCTGACGCTGGTGCAGCAGCGCCCGCATCTGCTCGGCGTCGAGCAGCCCGGGGATGCCGAGGTAGTCGGCCTCCTCGTCGCTGCCGGCCGGCGCGGCGGTGCCGAACGATGATCCGTCGAAGATCAGCTGATCGAGCTCCGCGTCGGCGCCCAGCGAGGTGAACCCCTTGTCCAGGTCGGTCTTCTCGTCCTGCGTCTTGGTGGCGGGGTCGCCGTCGAGCGGGTCGCCCTCGGACGGGCGGTGCGGCTCGCCGAGCACGTGATTGCGCTGGGCCTCCAGCTCGCTGGCCAGCTGCAGCAGGTTGGGCACCGACGGCACAAAGATGCTGGCGATTTCGCCCGGGCGGCGCGACCGGACGAACCGGCCGATGGCCTGGGCGAAGAACAGCGGCGTCGAGGCGCTGGTGGCGTAGATCCCGACCGACAGCCGCGGCACGTCGACGCCCTCGGAGACCATGCGCACCGCGACCAGCCAGCGGCTGGTGCTCGCGGCGAATTCGCTGATCCGCGCCGACGAGCCCGGGTCGTCGGAGAGCACCAGCGTCGGCGCCTCGCCGGTCAGCTTGGTCAGCAGGGCGGCGTAGGCGCGCGCGGCGGTCTGATCCGAGGCGATGATCATGCCGCCGGCGTCGGGCACGTGCGTGCGCAGCTGGCGCAACCGCAGATCCGCGGCGGTGATCACCGCGGGCATCCATTCGCCGGCGGGGTCCAGCGCCGTGCGCCAGGCGCGCGCGGTCTGCTCGGCGGATAGCGGCTCGCCCAGCCGGGCCGCGTGCTCCTCGCCGGCGCTGTCGCGCCACCGCGCCTCCCCGGAGTAGGCGAGGAACACCACCGGCCGGACCACGCCGTCGGCCAGGGCGTCGGTGTAGCCGTAGGTGTGATCGGCCTGCGACCGCCGTATCCCGTCGGGCCCGGCCTCGTAGGTGACGAACGGGATGGGGCTGTCGTCGCTACGAAACGGCGTCCCCGTCAGGGCGAGCCGGCGGGTGGCGTCGCCGAAGGCCTCGCGGATGGCGTCGCCCCACGTCTTGGCGTCGCCGCCGTGGTGGATCTCGTCGAAGATGACCAGGGTCCTGCGCTGCTCGGTGCGTACCCGGTGCAGCGTCGGGTGCGCGGCGACCTGGGCGTAGGTGACCATCACGCCGTGAAACTCCGGCGCGATCCGCGGGTTGCTGTTGGAGAACTTCGGATCCAGGGCGATGCCGTAGCGCTGCGCGGCCTGGGCCCACTGAATCTTCAGATGCTCGGTGGGCACCACCACGGTGACGTGCTCGACGGCGCGCTGGCCCAGCAGTTCGGCCGCCACCCGCAGGGCGAACGTCGTCTTGCCCGAGCCCGGGGTGGCCACCGCCAGGAAGTCGCGCGGCTGGGCGGCGAGGTACTTGACCAGCGCCCTGCGCTGCCAGCCACGCAGCACGCGGGTGCCGCTGGTGTCGCTGGGATCGTCGTCGGCCCGCGCCTGGATGCTGCTGAGCGGCACCGACACAGGCCCCCCGTTCGTTGCTCGTCGATGTGGCCAACTCGATTGAGTCGCGGCTGTGAAATCTAGCACGCCAACGCTTTTCGGCGCAGTAACGACTCGACTGGCTATCGTGTCCGGCTCAACGTTTCGCGGGTCTGCAGCCACTCGTGGATGCGTGCGGCAACGTCGGCCCAGCCCGGTTCGAGCATCATGTTGTGGCCCATGGAAAAGAATTCCGGCTCGGTCCCATAGGCGCGCGCAGTGTTGCGCACCTCGCGGACGCTGACGAAGCCGTCGTACTCGGCGCCCAGGACCAGAATCGGCGTTCTCACCCGCTTGGTTCTGACGCGGCGGACGATCGGGTCGGTCATGGCGGCGCGGACGCTCTCGGCGCCGGCGCGTTGCCGGCAGGCTTCGACGACGTCCTCGGGTGTGTCGGGACAGAACAGGTACTCGCGGGCCAGCGCCGGGGTGGCGAGGAATTTCAGCAGCGTGGGATCGCTCCACGATTCCATCGTCATTGACGGCCGGCGGCGCCACACCCGCAACGCCAGCGTCAGCACGCCCTGCGGCGGCACCGAACCCACCAGCACCGCGGCCGGGGCGTCTCGGTCTTCGAGGTAGCGCTGGACCACGAACCCGCCGAGCGAATGGCCGATCAGGATCGGCGCGCCGCCCAGGTCGTCGGCCACCGAACGGACGTCGTCGATGTAGTCGGCCATGGACACCTTCGGCAGCGGCTTGGGGCTGGGGCTGGCGCCGTGCCCACGCAGGCTCATGGCGACCGCGCGGTAGCCGGCGTCGGCGAAGTAGTCCAGGAAGTGTTCCCAGCACCAGGCGCCATGCCAGCCGCCGTGCACGAAGAGCAGCGGCACCGGATGCGCTTCGCTGCAGGACCCTTTGCCGATCACCTCGAGCACTCGACCATTCAAACCCGCTCGCCGTCCCCGCGAGACTGAAACCACGAACATCATTCCCGGCGTGTCGTGTGCACAGTTTCAGTGTCGCGGTCGGCGGGCGGCGACGAATCCGCCGCACCGGGCTCCACTAGGCTGGCGGGGTGTTTGAATCGCTGTCCGACCGATTGACCGGTGCCCTCGCGGGGCTGCGCGGCAAGGGTCGATTGACCGACGCCGATATCGAGGCGACCACCCGCGAGATTCGGCTGGCGCTGCTGGAAGCCGACGTGTCGCTGCCCGTGGTGCGCGCGTTCGTCACCCGGATCAAGGATCGCGCCAAGGGCGCGGAGGTCTCCGGTGCGCTCAACCCGGCGCAGCAGGTCGTCAAGATCGTCAACGAAGAACTCATCGGCATCCTGGGCGGACAGACCCGGCAGCTGGCGTTCGCCAAGACCCCGCCGACCGTGGTGATGCTCGCCGGTCTGCAGGGTTCCGGTAAGACGTCGCTGGCCGGCAAGCTGGCCGCCTGGCTGCGCGGGCAGGGGCATACCCCGCTGCTGGTCGCGTGCGACCTGCAGCGCCCGGCCGCCGTCAACCAGCTGCAGGTCGTCGGTGAGCGGGCCGGGGTGCCGGTGTTCGCGCCGCATCCCGGCGAGTCGCCCGGATCCGGGCCCGGCGACCCGGTCGCGGTCGCGGCCGCGGGGCTCGCCGAGGCGCGGGCCAAGCACCACGACGTCGTCATCGTCGACACCGCCGGCCGGCTGGGTATCGACGACGAGCTGATGGCGCAGGCCGCGGCGATCCGCGACGCCATCAATCCCGACGAAGTGCTGTTCGTCCTCGACGCGATGATCGGTCAGGACGCCGTCACCACCGCCGAGGCGTTCCGCGAGGGCGTCGGCTTCACCGGGGTGGTGCTGACCAAGCTCGACGGTGACGCCCGCGGTGGTGCCGCGCTCTCGGTGCGTGAGGTGACCGGCGTCCCAATCCTTTTCGCCTCCACCGGCGAGAAGCTGGAGGACTTCGACGTCTTCCACCCCGACCGGATGTCGAGCCGCATCCTGGGCATGGGCGACGTGCTGAGCCTGATCGAGCAGGCCGAGCAGGTCTTCGATGCCGAACAGGCCGAGGCCGCCGCCGTCAAGATCGGCAGCGGCGAGCTCACGCTCGAGGACTTCCTGGAACAGATGCTGGCCATCCGCAAGATGGGCCCGATCGGCAACCTGCTGGGCATGCTGCCCGGCGCCGGGCAGATGAAGGACGCGCTGGCCCAGGTCGACGACCGCCAGCTGGACCGCCTGCAGGCCATCATCCGCGGCATGACCCCGGCCGAGCGCGCCGATCCGAAGATCATCAACGCGTCGCGGCGGCTGCGCATCGCCAACGGGTCGGGCGTCACGGTGTCCGAGGTCAACCAGCTGGTGGATCGCTTCTTCGAGGCCCGCAAGATGATGTCGTCCATGCTCGGCGGCATGGGCATCCCCGGTATCGGCCGCAAGTCGGCGACGCGAAAGTCCAAGGGGGCCAAGGGCAAGGCGGGCAAGAAGGGCAAGAAGGGCGGACGCGGTCCGACGCCGCCGAAGGCGCGCAACCCGCTGGCCGCCGGGATGCCGGGCATGCCGGCCGGATTCCCCGATCTGTCGCAGATGCCCGAGGGCCTCAACGAGCTGCCGCCCGGTCTGGCCGACTTCGATCTGTCCAAGCTGAAGTTCCCGGGCAAGTCGTGACGATCGCGAGCGCGGCCGCGCCGCGCGAAGCGGGTCGTCACGGTCGGAAGTAGCCGCCCGGTGCGCATGCACGTGCGGGGCGTGGGGCTGCCCGACGAGACCGCGATCGACCTGTGGATCGTCGACGGCCGCATCAGCGCCGAACCGGTCGCCGGCGCCGACACCGTTTTCGACGGCGGCTGGATCGTGCCCGGGCTGGTCGACGCCCACTGCCACGTCGGCCTCGGGGACCACGGCGAGATCCCGCTGGACGACGCGATCGCCCAGGCCGAGATCGAACGCGATGTCGGCGCGCTGCTGCTGCGGGACTGCGGTTCGCCCACCGACACCCGCAGCCTCGACGACCGCGACGATCTGCCCCGCATCATCCGCGCCGGGAAGCATCTGGCCAGGCCGAAGCGGTACGCGGCGGGCTTCTCGCGCGAGCTGGAAGACGAATGGCAACTGCCCGCGGCGGTGGCGCAGGAGGCCAAGCGCGGCGACGGGTGGATCAAGCTGGTCGGCGACTGGATCGACCGCAGCGTCGGCGACCTGGCCCCGCTGTGGTCCGACGACGTGCTCAAGGCCGCCATCGACACCGCGCACGCCCATGGCGCCCGCGTCACCGCGCACGTCTTCAGTGAGGACGCGCTGCCCGGGCTGATCAACGCCGGCATCGACTGCATCGAGCACGGCACCGGCCTGACCGACGAGACGATCGAGCTGATGGTCTCCCGCGGCACCGTGCTGGTCCCGACGCTGGTCAACATCGTGGAGAACTTCCCCGGGATCGCCGCGGCCGCCGCGAAGTATCCGGCGTATGCCGCGCACATGCGCGACCTGCACGCCCGCGGCCTGTCCCGGATCGCCGCGGCCCGCGAGGCGGGCGTGCCGATCTACGCCGGCAGCGACGCGGGCACCATGGTGGCGCCCGGGCGGATCGCCGACGAGGTCGAGGCGCTCAAGAGCATCGGGATGAGCCCGACCGAGGCGCTGGGCGCCGCGTGCTGGGACGCGCGTCGCTGGCTCGGCCGGCCCGGCCTCGACCACGGCGCCTCGGCCGACCTGCTGTGTTACGCGCAAGACCCGCGGTCGGGCCCCGCCGTGCTGAAGAGTCCCGATCTGATCATGTTGCGCGGCAAGGTCTTTCGCTCACCCGCCTAGCCGCGCGCCGCGCGGGCTTTCCCATGATGGCCGCGCACCCGGGCCGCCGCGCCGAGCGCACCGCGGTTGCGCCCGCGGCGCCGCGCGGTGGCGCACACTGAGCCCACAGCCGGGTCGATTCCTTCAGTTTCGCTGAGAAAAGATTGCGAGTGCTTGCTATCTATGTTAGCGTTCCGACCATCGACGACGGAGGAACCCATGGCCTACGACGTGATCATTCGCGATGGATTGTGGTTCGACGGCACCGGCAGCGCGCCGCTGACCCGCACGCTCGGCATCCGCGACGGCGTGGTGGCCACGGTCGGCACCGAGCGGCTGGATGAGACCGGTTGCCCCGAGGTGATCGACGCGGCCGGCAAATGGGTGGTGCCCGGCTTCCTCGACGTGCACACCCATTACGACGCCGAGGTGCTGCTGGATCCCGGACTGCGCGAGTCGGTGCGCCACGGCGTCACCACCGTGTTGCTGGGCAACTGCTCGTTGTCGACGGTCTACGCCGATTCCCAGGACGCCGCCGACCTGTTCAGCAGGGTGGAGGCGGTGCCGCGCGAATACGTGTTCGGCGCACTGGATTCCCACCGCACCTGGTCGACGGCCGCGGAGTACATCAAGGTGATCGACGCCCTGCCGCTGGGGCCCAATATCGGTTCGCTGCTTGGGCATTCGGACCTGCGGACCGCGGTGCTCGGGCTGGATCGGGCCACCGACGCCGCCGTGCGGCCCACCGAGGCCGAGCTGGAGAAGATGGCCGACCTGCTGGGCGAGGCGCTCGACGCCGGTGTGCTCGGCATGTCCGGGATGGACGCGCCCATCGACAAACTCGACGGTGAACGCTTCCGCTCGCGTGCCCTGCCGTCCACCTTCGCGACGTGGCGGGAGCGCCGCAGGCTGATCAAGGTGCTGCGCAAGCGCGGCCGAATCCTGCAGAGCGCCCCGAACGTGGCGAAGCCGTCAACCGGAATGCTCTTCTTTCTGGCCAGCAGCCGGATATTGAACTGGGGCAAGGGTGTTCGGATGAGCATGCTGGTGTCCGCCGACGCCAAGTCGATGCCGCTGTCGGTCTACGTCTTCGGCCCCGGGACTCGGCTGCTGAACAGGCTGCTGGGCGCCAGCGTGAAATTCCAGCACCTGCCGGTGCCGTTCGAGTTGTACTCCGACGGCATCGACCTGCCGGTCTTCGAGGAGTTCGGCGCGGGAACGGCCGCCCTGCACCTGCGGGACCAGTTGGAGCGCAACGAGTTACTGGCGGACAAGGAATACCGCCGCAAATTCCGCCGCGAGTTCGACCGCATCAAGCTCGGACCGTCGCTGTGGCACCGCGACTTCCATGACGCCGTCATCGTCGAATGTCCGGATGAGTCGTTGATCGGCAGGAGCTTTGGCGAGATCGCCGACGAGCGCAAGCTGCACCCGCTCGACGCCTTTTTGGACGTGCTTGTCGAAAACGGAGAACGCAACGTCCGCTGGACCACCGTCGTGGCCAACCATCGGCCCAAGCTGCTGGACGCGCTGGCCACCGAAGGCAGTGTGCACATGGGCTTTTCGGACGCCGGGGCGCACCTGCGCAACATGGCCTTCTACAACTTCGGGCTGCGAATGCTCAAGCGCACCCGGGACGCCTACCGGGCCGGCGCGCCCTTCATGTCGATCGAGCACGCGGTACACCGGCTCACCGGTGAACTGGGCGAGTGGTTCGGCATCGACGCCGGCACGCTGCGCCAGGGCGACCGCGCGGACTTCGTGGTGATCGACCCGGCCGGGCTCGACGAGTCCGTCGACGGCTACCACGAGGAGGCGGTGCCGTTCTACGGCGGCCTGCGGCGCATGGTCAACCGCAACGACGACGCCGTAATCGCCACCGGGGTCGGCGGCGTGGTGGTCTACGGCGGCAGCCACTCCAAGGGCGAATTCCGGGACGGCTACGGCAAATCCGTGCGGTCGGGCCGCTACCTGCGGGCGGGGGAGCGCGCGCGTCGGGAACGCGGCGCGCTGAGCGTCACCGCCTGACATGGCCAGGACCCAGCAGCAGCGCCGCGAGGAAACCGTCGGGCGGCTCATCGACGCGTGCATCGCCACCATCATCGAGGTCGGCTACGCGCGGGCATCCGCCGCGGTGATCACCAAGCGGGCCGGGGTGTCGGTGGGCGCGCTGTTCCGGCACTTCGACACCATGGGCGATTTCATGGCCGCGACCGCGTCCGAGGTGTTGCGCCGCCAGCTGGAGTCGTTCACCAAGGGGGTCGCCGAGATACCCGCCGACCGGCCGGCGCTGGAGGCGGCGCTGGGGATCTTGCGCGACATCACCAGCGGCCCGGCCAACGCCGTCATCTACGAGCTGCTGGTGGCCGCCCGCACCGACGAAAAGCTCAAGGAGACTTTGCAACACGAGCTGGGGCAGTACGCCGCGAAGATCCACGACGCCGCACGCGCGCTGCCGGGCGCCGACCGCTTTCCCGAGGACACCTTCCCGGTGTTCGTGGCGTTGATGACCAACGTGTTCGACGGGGCCGCGGTGGTGGAAGGCGTTCTGCCGCAACCAGAAATCGCGGCACACCGCATTCCCGTCCTGATGGCGCTGCTCACCGCGGCGCTACCCGACGCCGACTCCTGAATGACTTACAGCGAGCCGATGCTCGACTGCGGGCTTTGCGCGAATCCCCAGTCGAACAACGTCGCCGCCTGATCCCAGTACGTCGGTCCGCCCTCTTTGATCAGCCCGTACATCATCGCGATCACCAGCCGGCGGCCCCCGCGGGCGGCGGCCCCGACGAAGGTCTTGCGCGCGGCGTTGGTGAAGCCGGTCTTGCCGCCGATCGCGCCGGGATAGCGCTGCAACAGCTCGTCCTGGTTGGTGATCGGGTGATCGCCGTTGTCGCCGGGGAACATCGCCGACGGCTCGGCGGTGATCTGCGCGAACACCGGGTTGGCCATCGCGGCGCGGAAGATGACCGCCAGGTCGTGCGCCGTCGACGCGCCCGAACCCCCCGGCCCGTCCAGCCCGGACGGTGTCGCCGCGTGCGTGTTGGTGGCGCCCAGCGAGGCCGCCTTGGCGTTCATCTTGGCGACCGTGGCGTCCGGGCCGCCCAGCATGTGCGCCAGCGTGTTGGCGGCGTCGTTACCCGAGACCAGCAACAGGCCGTCCAGGAGTTGGCGCGCGGTGTAGGTGCGGCCCGGCTTGATGCCGACGCAGTTGCACTCCACCTGGGTGTCGGCGACGTCGGCGACGACGGTCGAGTCCAGGCTCACCGAGTCCAGGACCACCTGGGCCAACAGCGTCTTGATGGTGCTCGCCGGCGGGTGGGCCACGTTCTGGTCACGGCCGGCCAACACCTGCCCGCTGTCCAGGTCGGCCACGATCCAGGTCTGCGCCGGACCGTCGGGAATGGGCATCGAGCCGACCGGCTGCATGCTGTCCGCCCACGCGGTGGACATGGCGACGGTGGCGGTGCAGGTACCGACTGCGACGACGGTAGCGGCCACCCTGAGCCCCAGGGCCGTGAGCTTGCGCATGGCCGCAAAGTCTAACTTCCGCCCCTGCCCGGGGCGGATCTTCAGTACTGTCCGATGCATGTTGAGCCTGGAAGAGATCTCGGATCGACTCGAGATCCAGCAGCTGCTGGTGGATTACTCCACCGCCATCGACAACCGGCGATTCGACGATCTGGACAACGTGTTCACGCCCGATGCCTACATCGACTACACGGCTCTCGGCGGCATCGAGGGTCGGTACCCGGAGGTGAAGAAGTGGCTGGCCGAGGTGCTGCCCAACTTCCCGGTGTATGCGCACATGCTCGGCAACTTCTCGGTCCGGATCGAGGGGAACACGGCCTCGTCGCGGGTGATCTGCTTCAACCCCATGGTGCTTGGTGGCACCAAGGACGGCGAAGAGGAAAGAGCGCTGTTCTGCGGGCTCTGGTACGACGACGAGTTCGTGCGCACGCCCGACGGCTGGCGCATGACCCGGCGGGCGGAGACGAAGGTCTTCCAGAAGGTGATGTGAGTCGGCAACATGAGCCCCGCCTGTCACCGCGTGCGCGATTTCTGATCACCGCCCCTGGTCTGGCACAATGGGCGGCTGTCCGCCGAGCGATCACCGTTTCTTTTCGGGGCCCGGCCGGTCACTACACGCGAGGCAAAACCGGATCCGGGCATCGGGCCCCGATCGCCGAATTGCAGCGTGACACACACAGGAGAATCGCTTAACCATGGCTGTGAAGATCAAGCTCACCCGGCTTGGCAAGATCCGCAATCCCCAGTACCGCATCGCCGTCGCCGACGCCCGCACCCGGCGCGACGGCCGCTCCATCGAGGTCATCGGCCGCTACCACCCCAAGGAAGACCCGAGCCTCATCGAGATCAACTCCGAGCGCGCCCAGTACTGGCTGTCCGTGGGCGCCCAGCCCACCGAGCCCGTGCTCAAGCTGCTGAAGATCACCGGCGACTGGCAGAAGTTCAAGGGCCTGCCCGGCGCCGAGGGCCGCCTGAAGGTCGCCCCGGCCAAGCCCAGCAAGCTCGAACTGTTCAACGCCGCCCTGGCCGAGGCCGACGGCGGCCCGACCACCGAGGCCGCGAAGCCGAAGAAGAAGGCCCCCGCCAAGAAGGCGGCGAAGGGCACAGAGGAGTCTGCCGACGCCGCCGAGCCGCAGGCCGCGGCCGAGGCCCCGGCGGAGACCGCCGCGCAGGCCGAGGCGCCCGCCGAGGGCGGCGAGCAGGCCGAGTCGACCACCGAAAGCTGATCGGGGCGATGAGTACGGTTGTCGTTGACGCTGTTGAGCACCTGGTTCGCGGGATTGTCGACAACCCCGACGACGTCCGGGTGGACATGGTGACCAGCCGCCGGGGACGGACGGTCGAGGTGCACGTCCATCCCGACGATCTGGGCAAGGTGATCGGCCGCGGGGGTCGCACCGCGACCGCATTGCGCACGCTGGTCGCCGGGATCGGCGGTCGCGGCATCCGCGTCGACGTGGTGGACACCGACCAGTAGCGGGGCGCGGCTCATGGAACTCCCTTGGAGTTGACCGTCGGGCGCGTGGTGAAAGCCCACGGCATCAGCGGCGAGCTGGTGGTGGAAATCCGCACCGACGATCCCGCCGCCCGGTTCTCGCCGGGTAACACGTTGCGCGCCAAGCCCTCTCGCGGGGGTACGGAGCGCAGCTGTGTCATCGAGAGTGCGCGCGAGCACGGCGGGCGGCTGCTGGTGCGGCTGGCCGGGGTCACCGACCGCGACGCCGCCGACGCGCTGCGCGGCACCCTGTTCGTGGTCGACTCCGAGGACCTGCCCGACATCGACGAGGCGGACACCTACTACGACCATCAGCTCGAAGGCCTGCGCGTGCATACCACCGCCGGCGAGCAGGTGGGCGTCGTCGCCGAGGTGTTGCACACCGCGGCCGGTGAACTGCTCGCAGTGCGGCGCGAGTCCGGCGACCAGGAGCGGGAAGTGTTGGTGCCGTTCGTGTCCGCGATCGTCACCGCGGTGTCCCTCGACGACGGCACCGTCGAGATCGATCCGCCCGAAGGCCTGCTGGACCTGTAGGCCCTCGATATGAGAATCGACGTCGTCACGATCTTTCCGGCCTATCTGGATCCGCTGCGGCAATCGTTGCCGGGCAAGGCGATCCGGTCCGGCCTGGTCGATCTGCGGGTTCATGACCTGCGGCGCTGGACGTATGACGTGCACCGCTCGGTCGACGACGCGCCCTACGGCGGCGGCCCGGGCATGGTGATGAAGGCGCCGGTGTGGGGCGAGGCGCTCGACGAAATCGCCTCGGAGGAAACACTTTTGGTTGTTCCCACCCCGGCCGGCCGCCTGTTCACGCAGGCGACGGCCGCGCGCTTCAGCGCCGAGACCCACCTGGTGTTCGCCTGCGGACGCTACGAGGGCATCGACCAGCGGGTCATCGACGACGCCGCGCGGCGCATGCGGGTCGAAGAGGTCTCGATCGGCGACTACGTGCTGCCCGGCGGCGAGTCGGCGGCCGTGGTGATGATCGAGGCCGTGCTGCGCCTGCTCGACGGGGTCCTTGGCAATCCCGCGTCGCACCGCGAGGATTCGCACTCGCCGGCACTGGACCGGCGTCTGGAGGGACCCAGCTACACGCGGCCACCGAGCTGGCGCGGGCTGGACGTCCCCGAGGTGCTGCTGTCGGGTGACCACGCGCGGGTCGCCGCCTGGCGCCGCGAGATCTCGCTGCAACGCACCCGCGAACGCCGGCCGGAACTGCTAGAGCCCGAATTGTCAGCGCCCGAATTGTCGGAGCCCGAATTGTCAGAGCCCGACGGCGACTCGGCTCGTTAAAGCCCGTGCCGGGGCGCCTCGATGCGGCCCTCGGGGAATATCGTCTTGACCGCCCGGGTGATGGTGTCGCGGGCGGTGGCGTCGTCGGCGGGCTGCAGGGACTGGACCACCATGATGTAGCGGCGGTCGGCCCCGATCACGCCGGTCGACAAATGCATCCAGTCGCTGCCGATGCAGCACATCCAGCCCTGCTTGACCGCGACCGGCTCGGCGTACAGGCCGTCCGGGATGCCGAATCGCTGCGGGTAGCCGTCCAGCCCGGTGGGGGTGGACTGGGCCAGGTCGTTGACGATGATTTTGGCGTCGTCGGCCGGCAGCCCGCCCGAGCCGTCCAGCAGCATCTCGTAGTAGCGGATCAGATCCGTCACCGAGCTCATGGTGTTCCACCAGCGCCCGTCGCTGGGCGGGGTGGTGGAGGCCAGGCCGTAGCGGGCGGCCACCTCGGTGATGATGGCGGCCCCGCCGCCCTGACCCCAGAACCTCTCGGCCGCGCCGTCGTCGGAGGACTGCAGCATGATGTCGAGCGCCTGGCGGTCGTCGGCGCTCAGCGGCGTCTTGCCCTCGGATTCGTGCAGCAGCAGATCGTCGGCGATGAACAGCTTCGCCACCGACGCGGTGCCGATGATCTGGCTGTTGCCGTTGGCGATCAGCTGGTGGGTGGTGCGGTCGAGGATGGCCACCGACAGGGCGGCGCCGCTGCCGGCGGCCTCGTCGGCGGCCTGCTGGATGCGGGCCTGCAGCTGGGAGAATCCGGGGTTCGCCAGCGCCTGCGGCGGCTGGGACGGGGCGGCCGCCTCCAGCCGCACGGTGGCGGACTGCGGGGGACCCGATGGGGGAGCTGAGATGGGGGGCGCGGAGATGACCCGAACGGGCGCGGCGACCGGCAGGGTGTACACCTTCGCCTGGACGAGCGCCTGGGAGCCGGCGGCAACCACCAACGTCACCGCCGCGGTGGCGGTGACCAGCGTCAGCGGACGTACCCGCATTCGTCTCCTCCGGCGTGACTGCGACACAGTGCAAGGGCGGGACCCGTCGCGCCACCTGCACCGGCCATCACGCTTGCGTGCGGGTAGCGCGTTCTGACCCCAGTCATATGTACCATTTACCAGCGCGTTTGGCGCGTCACGAACCGCCGACTTGCTGTGATTTTCGCGGCACGCGCCCCGTCTGGCACAATTGACCAGTTGTCTCCAGCGGTTGCAGGCCGGTTGAGCCGTTTCCCGCCTGCTGCGAGATACGCCAGAAAGCCCGAAACCATCGGCTTGGCGACCGCCCCACACCAGCGTGTGGGTAGCTGCCGCCGGCCGCGACCGCAAGGAAGTGTCTCGCATGAACCGGCTGGACTTCGTCGATCAGGCGTCGCTGCGCGACGATATCCCGGTTTTCGGCCCGGGCGACACCATCAACGTGCACGTGAAGGTCATCGAGGGCGCCAAGGAGCGCATCCAGGTGTTCAAGGGCGTGGTGATCCGCCGCCAGGGCGGTGGCATCCGTGAGACCTTCACCGTCCGCAAGGAGAGCTATGGCGTCGGCGTCGAGCGCACCTTCCCGGTGCACTCGCCCAACATCGACCACATCCAGGTGGTGACCCGCGGTGACGTCCGCCGCGCGAAGCTGTACTACCTGCGTGAACTGCGCGGCAAGAAGGCCAAGATCAAGGAGAAGCGCTGAGCCGGGACGCCTTGGCGGCGCTGATGATTCGTCCTTCGGCCCTCCGGTGCGGATCGCTTGCCGGTTTACCGGGCCACAACGTGGGCTGGCTACGCTGATCTCGTGACCGATACCGCGGATTCATCGAAGCCCGAGCCCCACGCCGGCGAGTCAGATCCGAAGGTCTCCACCCGCAACCTTCAGATGCGGCCGGACGACGCCGCGACGACCGCCGAGTCGATCCCCGAACCGGCGCCGGTGACGGAAACACCCGAGGCGGCCGATCCGGCGGACCCCAAGCGTTCGACGTTGCGCGAATTCGCGATCCTGGCGGTGATCGCCGTGGTCCTCTACTACGTCATGTTGACCTTCGTGGCGCGGCCCTACCTGATCCCGTCGGAATCCATGGAGCCCACGCTGCACGGGTGCACGGGCTGCGTCGGTGACCGGATCATGGTCGACAAGGTCAGCTACCGCTTCAGCGCGCCGCGCCCCGGCGACGTGATCGTCTTCAAGGGCCCGCCGCCGTGGAACCTCGGATACAAGTCGATCCGGTCCAACAACACCGTGCTGCGCTGGGTGCAGAACGCCCTGTCCTTCGTCGGTTTCGTGCCGCCGGACGAAAACGACCTGGTCAAGCGCGTCATCGCGGTCGGCGGGCAGACGGTGCAATGCCGGGCCGACACCGGGCTGACGGTTGACGGCAAGCCGCTCAAGGAGCCGTACCTGGACCGCAACACCATGGCGGCCGACCCGTCGGTCTACCCGTGCCTGGGCAGCGAGTTCGGGCCGGTCGCCGTCCCGGCGGGACGGCTGTGGGTGATGGGCGACAACCGGACGCACTCGGCGGACTCGCGCGCCCACTGCACCAGCGTGCCGGCCGAAGCCCTCAAGGGGGTGTTGTGCACCGGCGACCCCACCTCGGGAACCGTGCCGGTGTCGAACGTGATCGGGAAAGCCAGGTTCATCGTGTGGCCGCCGTCCCGGTGGGGTGGCGTCGGATCGGTGAACCCGCAGCAGAGTAAGTAACCATGGCCACGACGTGGCCGCCGCGGACGGTGATCCGTAAGTCGTCGGGGTTACGCACCCTGGAATCGGCGCTGTACCGCAGCGGGTTGGGCCCGGTGGCCGGCGTCGACGAGGTCGGTCGCGGCGCCTGCGCCGGACCGCTGGTGGTGGCGGCCTGCGTGCTCGGGCCGGGGCGAATGGAAAGCCTTGCCGCCCTTGATGATTCGAAGAAGCTCACCGAGGCCGCCCGGGAAAAGCTGTTCCCGTTGATTCGCCGCTATGCGCTGGCCTACCACGTGGTGTTCATCCCGCCCGCGGAGGTGGACCGGCGCGGCGTGCACGTCGCCAACATCGAGGGGATGCGCCGTGCCGTCGCCGGGCTGTCCGTGCGGCCCGGCTACGTGCTGAGCGACGGCTTCCGGGTGCCCGGCCTGGCCGTGCCGTCGCTGCCGGTCATCGGCGGCGACGCCGTCGCGGCGTGTATCGCGGCGGCCAGCGTGCTGGCGAAGGTCAGCCGGGACCGGTTGATGGTGGCCATGGAGGCCGACCATCCCGGTTATGGCTTCGCCCTGCACAAGGGCTACAGCACGCCGGCGCACAGCACGGCGCTGGCGCGGCTGGGCCCGTGCCCCGAGCATCGTTATTCGTTCATCAACGTGCGGCGCGTGGCCAACGGCGCGGGCGGCCGGGTGGTGGCCGAGTGCAAACCGGACCCACCGCTGCAGCGCGACGGATCTCGGTGAGGAAAGATGGGAATAGGATTCCCACCCCGGCGATCGGCGGCTAGCGCCGGGAGGTCCGGGAAAACTGTCTTCGGAGAAGGACGTCTGAGCAGATGAGTGCAGAAGATCTCGAAAAGTATGAAACCGAGATGGAGCTCTCGCTGTACCGCGAATACAAGGACATCGTCGGCCAGTTCAGCTACGTCGTGGAGACCGAACGGCGCTTCTACCTGGCCAACAGCGTGGAGATGACGCCGCGCAACGCCGACGGCGAGGTCTACTTCGAGCTGCGCCTGTCCGACGCCTGGGTGTGGGACATGTACCGGCCGGCGCGGTTCGTCAAGCAGGTGCGGGTGGTCACCTTCAAAGACGTCAACATCGAAGAGGTCGAAAAACCCGAGCTCCGGCTGCCCGAATAGCCGCCGTCAGGTACTGGCCGGAAGCTCGCCGGGCGTGGGCAGCTGGCCCCGCGCCTCGATGACCTCACGCGCGACGTCGGCCAGCTTGATGTTGAGCGCCTGGGAGTGGCGCCGCAGCAGATCGAACGCCGCGTCCTCGTCCATGTCGTGCAGCATCATCAACATGCCGACGGCCTTGCCGATCTCGCGGTTGCTGAGCAGCCCCCGGCGCAGGCTGGCGGAGTCCTCGCCCTTGGCGACCGCGTTGATGGCGACACTGGCGAACGCGGCCAGCACCGCGGCCCGCCCGGCGGACTCGGAGTCGAACATGTTCGGGGTGTCGCTGAACAGGTTCAGCGCCGCCCCCTTGCGTTTGTCGATCAGGAGGCGGAACCCCATCGCGCCGCGCACCGGGGTCTCCGCGACCAGGATTTTCGCCAGTCGCGGCCACAGCGACGGGGTCGTCAGGTCGGTGTCGATCTGCGGCGTCTCCTCTTCGATGGCATCGATGCAGGGGCCGTCGCCGGCCCGCCTTTCGATGTCGTCGATCTGTTTGGCGAGCCGGTCGCTGGCACCCACGGTGATGTATTTGTCGTTCTCGCGCACCAACAGGCTGGCGTGGTCGCAGCCACGGACCGTCAGAGTGGCGGCGATGCAGATGGCCGCATACATCTGATTGGCGTCGGAGCCCTGATAAATGATTTCTGCGAGGGCGGCGAAAACCGTCGCCGGGTCGGCCTTCTCTCCGCCCGTCGCGGGTGCGTCCGCGCCAGTCATCGATTGGTCCGCCATGTCATGCCTCGTTCCTGCGGTGTCGGCGGTGTTATCCGCGTTCGATCGCCGTAGATTATCCGCCGCCGGTACCAGCCTTACACGCCGTTTCGTCCTGATGCGCCGATCTCGGGGATCTTGCTGGTCACCGATGACCGCCAAACCCGCTGACGATGCGCGGAAGGCACGTCCAAACACTCACGAATCGCGAGACATTGGAAAGATGGTTCTACCACGTGCGCGAGGTTTCGGCTGGCCGCAGGAGGGAAGGACGTTCTGAATGGGAGTGACCGTCGCGGTGACCGGACCAACCGGGGAGATCGGTATCTCCGCGGTGACGGCGCTGGAACGCGAGCCCGCCGTCGACGCGATCATCGGGATGGCCCGCCGGCCGTTCGACCCGTCGTCGCGCGGCTGGCTGAAAACCACCTACCAGCAGGGCGACATCCTGGACCGTGAGGCCGTCGACGCCCTGGTCGCGCGGGCCGACGTGGTGATCCACCTGGCCTTCATCATCATGGGGTCGCGCGACGAGAGCGCCCGGGTGAACCTGCAGGGCACCCGCAATCTGTTCGGGGCGACGGTGGCCGCCGAGCGGCCGCGCCGCCTGGTGTACACCTCGTCGGTGGCGGCGTACGGCTACCACTCCGACAATCCCGTCCCGCTGACCGAGGACGTCGCCCCCCGCGGGTCCGCCGAGCACTACTACTCCGAGCAGAAGGCGGCCTGCGAGGCGCTGCTGGCCGACATCACCAAGGATTCGCCGCTCGAGGTGTTCGTTCTGCGGCCGTGCATCGTCGCGGGCCCGAAGGCCACCGCGCTGGCCGACGCCATGCCGTGGAACCAGCTGCCCGGCCCGGTGCGTGCGGTGGTCAAGGCCGTCCCGGTGCTCAAGCCCGTGGTGCCCGATCCCGGTTACCCCCTGCAGCTGGTCCACCACGATGACGTCGCGACGGCGATCGCCCTGGCGGCCACCGCCCCGGCGCCGCCGGGGGTGTACAACATCGCCGGTGACGGGGTCGTGACCGTGGCCGATGTGGCCAGGGCGCTGGGTGGCCGGCCGGTGCGGGTTCCCGCCGTCGCCGCCACGGCGGCCTCGGCGGCGATCTCACGGGTGCCGCGGGTGCCGTCCATGCTGGAATGGCTGCACACCGCGCGGACGTCGATGGTCATGGACACCACCAAGGCCAAGACCCAGCTGGGCTGGCGCCCGCTGCACTCGTCGGCCGAGACGCTGGAAGCGCTGGCCTCGGGGGTGTGAGAGCGTTGTTCTGCTCGGCGCCCGCCCGCCGGCCAAGGTAGTTTGATCCGATGGGACTTGAGCGTTTCGCCGCGTCTCGCGACGTCGCCGCCGGCGGTGAAATCGCCTAGTGGGTCACGTCACGTCGCGCCGGCGGGTGACGCATCTGTCCGCCGGTGAAGCGATCACCCGACCGGAAACCCTGGTCGTCGAGGAGCCGTTGGAGATTCGGGTCGACGGCGCGGCGGTCACCGTGACGATGCGCACCCCGGGATCGGATTTCGAACTCGCCCAAGGCTTTCTGCTCACCGAGGGCGTCATCGCGGGCCGCGACGACGTGCACAGCATCCGCTACTGCGCCGGGCGCGACGACGACGGCGCGAACACGTACAACGTGCTGGACGTGACCCTGATCCCCGGCGTGCCGAAGCCCGTTCTCGACGTCACCCGCAACTTCTACACCACCTCGTCGTGCGGCGTGTGCGGCAAGGCCTCACTCGACGCGGTGCGGCTGCTCAGCCGGTTCTCGCCCGGCACCGATCGCGCGACCGTGGCCGCAGCCACCCTCGAGGCGATGCCCGGTCAATTGCGTTCCGCGCAAAAGGTTTTCGACAGCACCGGGGGCCTGCACGCTGCGGCGTTGTTCGGCGCGGACGGCGCGATGCTGGTGGTGCGCGAGGACGTCGGCAGGCACAACGCGGTCGACAAGGTGGTCGGCTGGGCGACCGAGCACCGGCGATTGCCGCTGCAGTCCACCGTGTTGCTGGTCAGCGGGCGGGCGTCGTTCGAGTTGACGCAGAAGGCCGTGATGGCCGGGATTCCGGTGCTGGCGGCCGTGTCCGCGCCGTCGTCGCTGGCGGTCTCGCTGGCCGAGGAGTCCGGCATCACGCTGGTGGCGTTCCTGCGGGAGGACTCGATGAACATCTACACCAGGGTGGATCGGATCACCTAGGTCGATGGCGGCGACCCGCGGCGCCCGGCTACGCCGCGCTTGCGATCGCCGCTAGGTCGATGGCGGCGACCCGCGGCGCCCGGCTACGCCGCGCTTGCGATCGCCGCTAGCGTTTCTGCGCCGGCTGTGGATGGACGCCGCACTGGGGATAACCGGGGGCCGCGGGCGGCCTCGGGTGGCGTCGACGGCCCGTCCCGTCGGGGTCACTGGGCACCGTGGCCCGCATGACAACCGAAACGACCATGACCCGGATCCAGCTGGGGGCGATGGGTGAGGCGCTCGCCGTGGATCGCCTGACCCGGATGGGATTGCGCATCCTGCAGCGCAATTGGCGCTGCCGCTACGGCGAACTCGACATCATCGCCCGCGACGACGCCACCTCGACGGTGGTGTTCGTCGAGGTGAAGACCCGCACCGGCGACGGTTATGGCGGGCTGGCGCACGCCGTCACCCCGCGCAAGGTGCGGCGGTTGCGCAGGCTGGCCGGGCTGTGGCTGGCCGGCCAGCACCAGCGCTGGGCCGCGATCCGCATCGACGTGATCGGGGTGCGGGTCGGGCGCCGCCGCACCCCCGAGATCACCCACCTGCAAGGGATTGGCTGATGGCGTTGGGACGCGCGTTCTCCGTCGCGGTGCACGGCGTGGACGGGCAGACCGTGGAGATCGAAGCCGACATCACCTCCGGGCTGCCGGGCGTGCACCTAGTCGGCCTGCCCGACGCCGCCCTGCAGGAGTCTCGCGACCGCGTCCGGGCCGCCGTCACCAACTGTGGCAACTCCTGGCCCCAGGCGCGGCTCACCCTGGCGCTGTCGCCGGCGACCCTGCCCAAGATGGGGTCGGTCTACGACATCGCCCTGGCTGCCGCGGTGCTCTCGGCGCAGCGCAAAAACCCCTGGGATCGGCTGGAGAAGACGGTGCTGCTCGGCGAGCTGTCCCTGGACGGCCGGGTCCGGCCGGTGCGCGGCGTGCTGCCCGCGGTGCTGGCCGCCAAGCGCGACGGCTGGCCGGCCGTGGTGGTTCCCGTGGACAACCTCGCCGAGGCCAGCCTGGTCGACGGCATCGACGTGTGGGGCGCGCGGACCTTGAAGCAGCTACACAAGTGGCTCAGCGGCACCGGCGCCCTCGACGGCCGGATCGACGTCAAACCCACGGACGGCGAGCCCGCCGCGGACCTGGTCGACGTGGTCGGGCAGACCCAGGCGCGGTTCGCGGTAGAGGTGGCCGCCGCCGGGGCGCACCACCTGATGCTCACCGGCCCGCCCGGCGTCGGCAAAACGATGCTCGCGCAACGCCTTCCGGGGCTGCTGCCGCCGCTGACGGACGACGAGTCCCTGGAAGTGACCGCGATTCACTCGGTGGCCGGGCTGTTGTCGGGCGACACCCCGTTGATCACCAGGCCGCCGTTCGTGGCGCCCCATCACAGTTCCAGCGTCGCCGCGCTGGTCGGCGGTGGGTCCGGGATGGCGCGCCCGGGCGCGGTCAGCCGCGCACATCGCGGGGTGCTGTTCCTCGACGAGTGCGCCGAGATCCGGGTCAGCGCGCTGGAGGCCCTGCGAACACCGTTGGAGGACGGCGAGATTCGCCTGGCCCGCCGCGACGGCGTGGCGTGTTATCCCGCCCGGTTCCAGCTGGTGCTGGCCGCCAACCTGTGCCCGTGCGCGCCGGCCGACCCGCAGGACTGCATCTGCGCGGCGGCGGCCAAGCGCCGCTACCTGGGCAAGCTCTCGGGACCGCTGCTGGATCGGGTGGACCTGCGCGTGCAGATGCATCAGGTGAAGGCCGGGGCGTTCGCGGGTGGGGACGCCGAATCGACCGCGCAGGTTCGCCGCCGGGTCGCGCAGGCCCGCGCGGCCGCCGCGCAGCGCTGGCTACCGCACGGGTTTCGCACCAACGGTGAAGTCAGCGGGACGCTGCTGCGCCGGAAGTTCCGTCCCAGCCACGCGGCCATGGAGCCGCTGCAACGCGCGCTGGACCGCGGGCTGCTCAGCATCCGTGGCCTCGACCGCACGTTGCGGGTCGCGTGGAGCCTGGCCGACCTGGCGGGCCGCACGTCGCCCGGGACCGACGAAGTCGCCGCCGCACTGAGCTTCCGTCAACCCGGGGCGCAGCGATGAGCGCGGCGAGGCAGCGCCCGGGCGCGCTACCAGCGCGCCATGCTCAGCCAATCGGTGTGCCCACCCCGCACCGCTATCGCGACACTCACCAGAATCGCGAACGCACGGGCGAATTGGGCCATGGCACGGCCACTTTCGCCCCGGTGTTCCATCTCGCGCAGCCCGAGGCAGGCCAGGCCGATGCTGATCACGGGAATGGGAAAACCGATCCAGCTGACCAGGCTGAGCACGAACGCCGCGACGGCCCAGGGGTTCTTTGGGCGCTCGGACACGCTGTACACCATCGGCAGGTCGAGGATCATGGGTCGTTCCGTTCGTTGCGGGCCGGCGTGCGGCGGGCGGCTGATGACACCACACTCGCGCGCGGGGCTCAAAGGATTCTTGGCGCGTTCTTGGCCCGGGGGGCGCGGCGATGACGACGGCGCTCGACGACCCCGCGCTGCGCGCCTGGGCGTATCTGGCCCGGGTGGCCGAGCCGCCCTGCGCCGAACTCGCCGCGCTGGTGCGGGGCGTCGGCCCGGTCGAGGCGGCCGAACGGGTCCGCCGTGGCCTGGTCGACGACGACTTGGCTCGCCGCACCCAGGCCAGGCGAGAAATCGACTGCAGTGCAGCCGATCTCGAGCTACTCGCCCGGCGCGGCGGCCGGTTGATCACCCCTGACGACGACGAATGGCCGCTGCTGGCGTTTGCCGCGTTCCACGGTGCCGCACCGCGCCCGGGTGGCGGTGCGCCGACGGTGCCGCCGATGGTGTTGTGGGCGCTGGGACCCGTCCGGCTCGATGAGGTCGCGCACCGGGCGGCCGCCGTGGTCGGGACGCGCGCGTCCACCGCGTACGGCGAGCACGTCGCCGGCGAACTGGCGGCCGGGTTGGCGCAGCGCGACGTCGCGATCGTCTCGGGAGGCGCGTACGGCATCGACGGCGCGGCGCACCGCGCCGCGCTGGACTGCGACGGCATCACCGTCGCGGTCCTGGCCGGCGGGCTCGACGTCCCCTACCCGAGCGGTCACACCGCGCTGCTGCACCGGATCGCCCAGCACGGGCTGCTGTTCAGCGAATACGCGCCAGGTATCCGCCCCGCCCGCCACCGATTCCTGACCCGCAATCGGCTGGTGGCCGCCGTGGCCGGGGCCGCCGTGGTGGTGGAAGCCGGCCTGCGCAGCGGCGCGGCCAACACCGCGGCCTGGGCGCGGGCGCTGGGGCGGGTGGTGGCCGCGGTGCCCGGACCCGTGACGTCCTCGGCGTCGGCGGGCTGCCATGCGCTGTTGCGCAACGGCGCCGAGCTGGTGACCCGGGCCGACCACGTCATCGAGCTCATCGGCCATATCGGCGAACTGGCGGCGCAGGATTCGCACCCCGCGACGCCGCTCGACGGCCTCAGCGACGCCGAACGCCGGGTCTACGAGGCGCTGCCGGGCCGCGGCGCCGTCACCGTCGACGAGATCGCGGTCGCCTCGGGCATGGTGCCTGAGCTGGCGCTGGGACCGCTGGCGATGCTCGAGCTGGCCGGGCTGGTGCAGCGGCAGGAGGGGAGGTGGCGAATCGTCCGGGCCGGCCGGATCAGGCAGAAAGCTCCTGGCTGATCGACCATTCGAACGCGCTCGCGGTGGACCGCGCACCCTGGGCGGCTTTCGAACGGTTCGGCTCGCCGAGCTGCGCCAGAAGCCGCCCAGCGGCGATCACGATGTCGGCGAATACCGCCGGAGTCAGGTATCGGGGTTGCAGCGCAAACAGCAGGTCCTCGGTGGAGGTGTTGCCGCTTGCCCCCGGCGCGAAAGGACAACCGCCCAATCCGCCGAGCGCTCCGTCGACCATGGTGGCGCCCCCGCGAATAGCTGCCAGGGTGTTGGCGACTCCCATGCCCCACGTGTCGTGCCCATGGAAGACGATCTCGTGATACGGCGCAACGTCGCCGACGACCGCGACGAGCTGATGCACGTCGTCGGGGGTGGCTTGGCCGAGCGTGTCACACAGCACCACACTCGCGACGGCCACCGCGCGGTCGTCGGTGATCAGGTCGAGGACGCGCTGCGGATCGACGGCACCGCTGTACGGACAGGTGAACGCGGTGGCCAGGGTCAGCTGCAGCTGGCCACCGACGGCCGTGACGAGGTCGACGGCCTCCGGAAGGGCGGCCATGCTGTCAGCGGTGGTGCGTCCGACATTGGCCAGGTTGTGTTCGTCGCTGACCGACACGCAGTACTGGAAATTGCGTGCGCCCGCCTCGATTGCGCGGGCGATGCCCCGCGGAGTAGCCGTCCACACCCAGCACCGTCGCAGCTCCTCGGCAGTCAGCGCCGCGATGACGTCGAGGGTGTTGGCCATGGGCGGCACCAAGTCGGGTCGCGCCATCGCGCCGATCTCGATTGCGTCGATACCCGAGGCCAAGAGCAGCCGTGCCAACTCGACTTTTCGCTCCGTGTCGAGGGGCTTGCCGGTGAGCTGCAGGCCATCGCGCAGGGTGACGTCACGCAGTTGGACTGAGGGGTTCATCTGATCACCTCCGGCGTGTCGAGGCCGTCGAAGTGCAGCTCGGTGTCCGCAGCGCCCAGGATCTCCTCGGTGTGTTCACCCAGATCCGGTCCGAGGCTTTGTATTTCGCGCGGGCAGTCGCCGATGCGCGGCACGATGCCCGGGAATGCGACGTCGGGCAGGATCTCGGTGCCGGTGGACACGGGCATTCGCTGGATCATGCCGCGCGCCAGAAACTGTTCGTCGGCGGCGATGTCGGGAGCGGTGTTGATCGGACCGGCGGGAACATCGGAGGACTCCAGCGCGGCCAGCACGTGATCGGCGGGCAGTTGAGCCGTCCACCGGCCGATCACGTCGTCGAGTTCGTCGCGCGCCTCCCAGCGCTGCGCGTTGTTGCTCAGCCGCGCAGCGCCGGCCAGGTCGGGCCGGCCGATCAACCGCATCAACCGCCGGAAGATCGCGTCACCGTTGCCGGCGATGACCACCCATCGCCCGTCGCGGCACAGGTAGGCGTTCGAGGGCGCTACACCTTCCAAGCGCCCGCCACACCGGGCACGGGTGACGTGATACGCGTCGTATTCGGGGAGCAACGATTCCATCACCGAAAAGATCGCTTCGGTCAACGCGACGTCCACGGTGCGGTCGGCCAGGGACGTGGATCGTCCGGCGATCCGGTCCTTTCGGAGTTGCTGCATCGCCACCAATGCGCCGAATGCGGCATAAAGACCCGCGATCGAGTCACCGATGGATACGCCGACGCGTGATGGCGGGCGATCCGGTTCGCCGGTGAGGGCGCGAAGGCCCGCCATCGCCTCGGCGACCGCGGCGAATCCCGGTTGCCGGCGCCGTGGTCCGGTCTGGCCGTAGGCCGAGAGGCGCACGATGATCAGCTCCCGGTTCTGCGCACTCAGTTCGGCCGGCCCGATACCCCACTTCTCCAAGGTCCCCGGCCGGAAGTTTTCGAGCACGATGTCGCAGGAGCGGGCGAGTTCGCGCACCGCAGCCTGCCCGTGCTCGGTCTTGAGGTCCAACACCACAGACTTCTTGTTGCGGTTGATGGTCCGAAACAACATCGAGGTCGTGCCCGAGTAGAGCCGCCAGCTACGCAGCTCGTCTCCAGTCTCGGGTCGTTCAATCTTGATCACTTCCGCGCCGAAATCGGCCAAGAGCCGCCCGGCGGTCGGTGCGGCGATGTAATTGCCGAGCTCAAGGACGCGCACGCCGTCCAGTGGTCCGCCATTGAATCTGTCCATATTCGACACCTCTCTAACCACATCGTGCATCAGAACCTACATTATGGCTTCCTGAGTCTTCCCTACTGTGACTCAATCCACTACAGTCGGCCGGGTGTATTGCTGATCACATCGGAAGCGAGAAACCACGTTGTGGGACGAGAGAGCTGGGGAATGACGACGTCACGAGTCATGGCGACGAGCCGGAGCACCATCGGCGAGCTATTGGACGACATGCCGGTAGGGCGGGCACATCGCAGGGTCATCGTCGTTGTGGGCCTGGGCCTGTTCTTCGAGATGTACGAGATCTTCCTGTCCAGCACCATGAGTACCGCCCTGCGGCACGAATTCGGCGTGCGCGGCACGGTGCTCAAGCTGGTGCTGGCCTCGGCCTTCGTCGGAATGTTTCTTGGCGCAGCGTTTTTCGGGCGACTGGCTGACCGGATCGGACGCCGCAAAGCGTTTCTGCTTGGGCTGGGCTGGTTTTCGGCGTTCTCACTGGCCGGTGCTTTCGCCCCGTCTCCGGCGGTGCTGGTGGTCACCCGGTTCCTGGCCGGCGTGGGCGTCGGCGCGGTGTATCCGGTTGCCGACTCCTATCTTGCCGATGTGCTGCCGAAGGCGCGCCGCGGCCGGCTGGCCGCCGCCGCTTACACGTGCTCTTACCTCGCCGTACCGTTCGCCGGGTTTTTGTCGGTTTGGCTGACCGGGCACTCGCCGCTCGGTGTCGCGGGTTGGCGTTGGCTGCTGGCCATCGGCGCGGCGGGCGCCGCGATCGTCTACGCGCTCAACCGATGGCTGCCCGAGTCCCCCCGCTGGCTTGCCGACGCGGGACGTTTCGACGAGGCGCAGCAAGCGTTGGCCAAGTTCACCGCTGGATCGAATATGACTGGCGTGCAGAGCAATTCGGATAGCCCACACGGTGTGCTAGTACGGCCCGGCCCTCGTCGGTCCGCCATGACGCTCTTGCGGAATGCGCCGTACAACCGCCGACTGGTGATGCTGGTGCTATTCCACCTGTTCCAGACCTTCGGCTATTACGGGTTCGGCACCCTGTCCGCGCTGGTGCTGGTGCATCGCGGCTACCCCATCACCTCGTCGATGCTGTTCAGCGCGCTGTCGTTCATCGGGTATCCGGTCGGATCGGTGATGGCTATCCCGCTGATGGCGAGGTTCGAACGCAAATTCCTGCTGGTCGGCTCGATCGTGGCGGTCGGTGCTTTCGGTCTGATGTTCGCGACCCAGTCGTCGGTGCTGCTGATTGTCCTGTTCGGCTTCTTGACCACCGCGACCAGCAATGTCTTCTCCAACGTCTACCACGTGTACCAGGCGGAGATTTTCCCGACGGCGGTGCGCGCCACCGCGGTCGGTTGGACCTATTCATTGTCCCGGTTGTCCAGCGGCGCATCGCCATTCGTTCTCATACCGGTTCTCGACCGCTACGGCGCCGCCGCGATGTTCGCCGTCGTCGCGGTCGCGTTGGGCATCGCGATCATCGCGGTGCTCGCCTTGGGCCCGCGCACGTCGCGACGCAGCGTCGATGAGATCAACCCGGAATGCGAACCCGCACACCGGCGTTCGCTGCTCGACACCGACCCGGTGAGGCGGATCGATGATTGACTTCGGGGCGTTACCGCCGGAGATCAACTCGGGACGAATGTATACCGGCGCGGGCTCGGCGCCGATGGTGGCCGCGGCCGCGGCCTGGCACGGCCTGGCGGCCGAATTGACGTCGAGCGCGTCCGGCTACTCGTCGGTGACTGCCGAGTTGACCACCTCCCAATGGCTGGGCGAGACATCGCAATTGATGATGGCCGGTGTCGCCCCCTTCGTCGCGTGGTTGAGCGACGCCGCGGTCTTGGCCGACGAAGCGGGCACGCAGGCCAGTGCCACGGCGGCGGCGTATGAGGCCGCTTTCGCGATGACGGTCCCGCCGACCGTGATCGCCGCGAACCGCGCGTTGCTGGCGTCGCTTGTGGCGACGAACTTCTTCGGCCAGAACACCGCGGCGATCGCGGCGACCGAGGCCCAATATGCCGAAATGTGGGCCCAAGACGCCGCCGCCATGTACACCTACGCCGGCTCCGCGGCGACCGCCTCGCAACTGGCCCCCTTCACCGAGCCGACCCAGACCACCGAGCAAGCCGGACTGGCCCAACAGCAGGCCGCGGTCGCCCAGGCCGCGGCCACGGCGGCGGGGACCGGTGAATCGTCGGCGACGCAGACATCGCTCACCGACATGGTCAATAGCCTGGCCAATCAGATCAAAGGCCTGCTGTTCGGTCCGCTGGACGTCACGTTCTGGCCGATGACCTATCTGGGATCTCTGATTTTCTCGCAGATCGGGGTGCTGTGGCCCGAGCACGCCGCCGCCGCGGCCGCACCCGCCTTATCCGCAGCGCCGGCACTCGTCGCGCCGGTCGGCATCGGCGCCGGGACGGTCTCGGCGAACTTGGCTTCGGCGACCAAGATCGGTCCGCTATCGGTTCCGGCGAGCTGGGCGGCGACGGCACCCAGAGCGGCGGAGCAATCGATCGTGCAAAGCCTTGGAGTCGACGGCATCGGCGGGCCGTCGAACGGACCCGAAACAGCGCTGCGCCAAATTGTGCCGAGCCGCGGCAGACGAGACCGCGGCGGCCTGCCGCCCCGCGAATACGGATTCCGTCCCAGATTCACCGCTCGTCCACCGTCTGCCGGATAACGCCACGGCCCGGTACCGAAATCTCGAAAATCGTTATGCCGAGACCTGATTGAGGAAGGAGACCACATGTCATTCGTTACTACCCAACCAGAGGCGCTTGCCGCAGCCGCCGCTGCATTGCGGGCCATCGGCGCCGCGCTGGCGGCTCAGAATGCGGCGGCGGCGGCGCCGACGACCGGGGTGGTTCCCGCGGCGGCAGACGAGGTGTCGATACTGACCGCCGCGCAGTTCGTCGCCCATGCACAGCTCTATCAGCAGGTCAGTGCGCAGGCGACGGCGATTCACGAGATGTTCGTCAACACATTGCAGCTCAGCTCGGGATCGTATGCGGCCACCGAGGCCGCCAACGCGGTCGCAGCCGGCTGAGAGGCTCCTGGTGCTCAACTTTGGCGCGTTACCCCCGGAGGTCAACTCGGGGCTGATGTACGCGGGCGCGGGCGCGACGTCGATGCTGGGGGCGGCTTCCGGTTGGAATACACTTGCCGCCGAGTTGAATTCGGCCGCCATGGCCTACCACCGGGCGGTGACCGCATTGACCGGTGAGGAATGGTTGGGGCAGGCCTCGACGGCAATGGCGGAAGCGGTCACCCCGTTCGTGGAATGGATGAGGACCACCGCGGCCCAGGCTGAACAGGCGGCCACCCAGGCCGCCGCGAGCGCGACGGCATTTGAGACCGCGTTCGCTTCGGTGGTACCGCCGCCGGTGATCGCGGCCAACCGCGTCACTCTGATGCAGCTGCTGTCCACCAACCTGCTGGGCCAAAACACCGCGGCCATAGCAGCTTTGGAAGCGCAGTACGGCGAGATGTGGGCAACCGATGCGGCCGCGATGTACACGTACGCGGGCAGATCGGCGAGCATCTCGGCTATGAAGCCGTTCGCGCAGCCACCCCAGACGACGAACCCGGCCGGTACGGCCAGCCAAACGGGCGCGGTCACCGCCGCAACCGGCACGTCGGCGGGTAGCACCCAAAACGCGTTGCGCGGCGCGATAAACAAGATCCCCGCCACGTTGCAACGTCTGGCCAGCGGCACCCCGGCCGCCGATCCGCCGGCCCCGGCGTCGGATCCGGTGAAGGACGCGCTGTCCTCGGGTCTGCTGGGATACCTGGGCGATATTTTCACCTTCTACGCCCCGTTTTCCACCACGTTCTACAACACCGAGGGCCTGCCCTTCTTCGCCACGGGCATCGCCAACACCTTTGTGTCGATCGCGAAAGCCACGGGCGCCCTCGGCGGTGCCGCGAACGCGGCCGCCCCGGCGGTCGTCCCCCCGCCGCCGGTGGCCGGCCTGGCGTCGATCGGCGGTGGCGCCCCGGTCGCCGGAACGCTGGGCAACGCGGTCTCCGTCGGGCGTTTGTCGGTCCCGCCGGTCTGGGCGGGGAACACGCTGGCGGAGGCGCCGCACCTCGGGGCGACCCTGCCGCCGGTCAGCAATATCAGGGAGGCCGCGGATGCGCGGCCCGCGAACATCCTTGGCGGCATGCCACTCGGCGGCGCCGGGGCGGGTGACGGTGGAGCCGGCAGGGGACCGCGATACGGGATACGCCCTACCGTCATCCCGCGTCCGCCGGCCGCCGGCTAGCTCCCCGTCGCGCAATGGCAACGCCGACTCAATACGGGAGGCGGCCGCCCAGCGTGCGTGTCACCTGGTCGGCCGCGCCGACGACGTTGTCGGCCCACCGCTCGGCGAGCTCAGGCGAGAACCGGAAGCTGGGTCCGCTGATCATCAGCGCACCCAACACGTGACCGCGTGCATCGAACACCGGCGCCGCGACACCGGTGGCGCCCTCATCGCGTTCGCCGCTGGTGATCGCAAAGCCCATCCGCCGTGCTTCTTCGACGTTGGCGCGCAACACATCTGGATCGGTCACCGTCGCGTCGGTGAACCGGGCCAAGCCGGACTCCAGCACTTCCCGCAGCGCATCGTCGTCCCAGGCCATCAGGACCCGTCCCGCCGATCCGACGTGTAGCGGCACGATCTTGCCGACGTGCATCTCGCGGCGGATTCCATGGCGCGTCTCGGCGATAGCGACGCAAACCCGGAACGGACCTTCGCGACGGAAGAAGCAGGCCGTCTCTCCGCTCGCGTCGCGCAGCGACTCCAGCGCCGGTGATACCGCCTCCAGGAGGCCCATGCTGCTGGCGACCGGAGCCGCCCAGTACGCGACCCGGGCCCCGATCCGGAACCGATCGCCAACCCGATCAAGGAATTCCTCGGCCACCAGGTTGGCCACCAGCCGTTGCACCGTCGACGTCGGATAGCCGGTGCGGGCGCGAATCTCGCTGAGGGTCAATTCGGGCTCAGAGAGCGTGAAGGCGTCCATGATCCCGCGGATCTTCGCCAAGACCAGCAACGGCTTGATGCCCGCGGACAGCGGTCGCGACGACGGCGTCCGCGGCGGAATGTCCAGATCGTCAGCCTCGCTCATTCGTCCATTGTCTCGGTAATGGTTTGACCGCACCCCTCGAATGCGGATTTGGCACCGTCGCCGCAGGCCAAGCTGCAGCGACCGCGCGACTCGTATAGTCGAGCGGGGGTCGGGGTTTGAACAGGAGGACAAGTGGCAGGTCGACCACTGCAATGCTTCGAAGTCGTCGGTACCGAACAACTCACACGGCACATGGTGCGGATAGTGCTCGGGAGCAAGGATTTTGACGCCTTCGTGCCGAGCAAGTTCACCGACTCCTACGTCAAGCTGGTGTTCGTCGCCGACGACGTCGACGTGGCCGGGTTGCCCGAGCCCCTGACCCTCGACAGCTTCGCCGACCTGCCACCGGAGAAAAAGCCGTCGGTGCGGACCCTCACCGTGCGCCGCGTCGACGTCGACAAGCGCCAGATCACGCTGGACATCGTGGTGCACGGCGAGCATGGCATGGCGGGGCAGTGGGCGTCGACGGCCCAGCCCGGCCAGCCGATCTACCTGATGGGCCCGGGCGGCGCATACACCCCGGACCCGGCCGCCGACTGGCACCTGCTGGCCGGCGACGAATCGGCGCTGCCGGCCATCGCCGCGGCCCTCGAGGCGTTGCCCCCCGGCGCCGTCGGCAAGGCGTTCATCGAGGTCGCGGGCCCAGAAGACGAGATCGCTCTGAGCGCCCCCGAAGGCGTCGAGGTGCACTGGGTGTACCGCGGTGGGCGTGCCGACCTGGTGCCCGAGGACCGTGCCGGCGATCACGCGCCGTTGATCGAGGCGGTCAAGAGCGCCCCGTGGCTGCCGGGACAGGTGCACGTCTTCATCCACGGCGAGGCCCAGGCCGTCATGCACAATCTGCGGCCCTACATCCGCAAAGAGCGTGGCGTGGACGCCAAGTGGGCATCGTCGATCTCGGGCTACTGGCGCCGCGGCCGCACCGAAGAGACGTTCCGGCAGTGGAAGAAAGAGCTGGCGCAGGCGGAGTCGGCGAACTCGTCAGCCTGACGGCCGCCTGGCATTGTCTGTTGCATGGCATTCGGCGATTACCAGAACGAGATCTACTTCAAGGGCCTGGGCGGGGTGGCGCCCGCGCTGCCGATGGCGTTCGCGGAGCTGGAGGCCCGCGCCGAACGGGCCATGTCACCGTCGGTGTGGAGCTACGTCACCGGCGGCGCCGGCGACGAACGCACGCAGCGGGCCAATCGCGAAGCCTTCGATCGCTGGGGCCTGATACCACGAATGTTCGTCGGCGCCGCCGCGCGTGACCTGTCGGTGGAGCTGTTCGGGCTGACCCTGCCGTCGCCGGTGTTCATGGCACCGATCGGCGTCATCGGCATCTGCGCCCAGGACGGCCACGGCGACCTGGCCACCGCACGCGCGGCCGCGGCCACCGGCGTCCCGATGATGGTCTCCACCCTGACCACCGACCCGATGGAGGACGTCGCCGCGCAGTTCGGTGACACCCCCGGCTTCTTCCAGCTGTACACGCCGAAGGATCGCGACCTGGCCGCCAGCCTCGTGCAGCGGGCCGAGGCCGCCGGCTACCAGGGCATCATCGTCACCCTGGACACCTGGATTCCGGGATGGCGCCCGCGCGACCTCACCACGGCCAACTTTCCCCAGCTGCGGGGGCTCTGCCTGAGCAACTACACCAGCGACCCGGTCTTTCGCGCCGCCCTGCAGCGCCCGCCGGAAGAGGACCCGCAAGGCACCGTCCTGCAGTGGGTGACCACCTTCGGGAACCCGCTGACCTGGGACGACCTCGGGTGGTTGCGGTCTCTGACCGACCTGCCGCTGATCATCAAGGGCATCTGTCACCCCGACGACGCCCGGCGCGCCAGGGACGGCGGCGTCGACGGCATCTACTGCTCCACCCACGGCGGGCGCCAGGCCAACGGGGGCCTGCCCGCGCTGGCGTGCCTGCCGGGGGTCGTCGAAGCGGCCGACGGGCTGCCGGTGCTGTTCGATTCGGGCATCCGCAGCGGCGCCGACGTCGTCAAGGCGCTCGCGCTGGGCGCCACGGCGGTGGGCATCGGCCGGCCGTACGCCTATGGCCTGGCGCTCGGGGGAGTCGACGGCATCGTGCACGTGCTGCGCTCGATCCTGGCCGAGGCCGACCTCATCATGGCCGTCGACGGCTATCCCACGCTCAAAGATCTCACCCCGGACACGCTTCGGCGCGTCGACTAGAGCGCCCACCTGCGCCCTGCGACCGTGGGGGAGTGCAGGCGATCCTCGACGAGTTCGACGAGTACCTGGAGTTGCAGTGCGGGCGCTCGGCGCACACCCGCCGCGCCTACCTCGGTGACCTGCGCTCGCTGCTCGCCTTCATCGGCGACCGCGGCGCGGGTCTGGACGGGCTCAGCCTGCCGCTGCTGCGCTCGTGGTTGTCCGCCGCGGCCGCGGCCGGCGTCGCCCGCACGACGCTGGCCCGGCGCACCTCGGCCGTCAAGGCCTTCACCGCGTGGGCGCTGCGCCGCGGCCTGCTCAGCGCCGATCCCGCCGCCCGGCTGCAGGTCCCCAAGGCGCACCGCACCCTGCCCGCGGTACTGCGCCAGGATCAGGCCGCCGACGCCCTGGCCGCCGCCAAATCCGGTGCGCAGCAGGGTGATCCGCTGGCACTGCGGGACCGGCTGATCGTCGAGATGTTGTACGCCACCGGGATCCGGGTCAGCGAGCTGTGTGGCCTGGACATCGACGACGTCGACACCCACCATCGCCTGGTGCGCGTGCTGGGCAAGGGCAACAAGCAGCGCAGCGCGCCGTTCGGCCGGCCCGCCGCCGAGGCGCTCGACGCGTGGCTGGCCGACGGGCGTCCCGCCCTGGCCAACGCGGAGTCGGGTCCGGCGCTGCTGCTGGGCACGCGGGGCCGCCGCCTCGACGTCCGCCAGGCGCGCACGGTGGTGCACCAGACCGTGGCCGCGGTGGACGGCGCGCCGGACCTCGGGCCGCACGGTCTGCGGCACAGCGCGGCCACCCATCTGCTCGAGGGCGGGGCGGACCTGCGGGTGGTCCAGGAGCTGCTCGGGCACTCCAGCCTGGCGACCACCCAGCTCTACACCCACGTCGCGGTGTCCCGGCTGCGCGCGGTGCACGACCAGGCCCACCCCCGGGCCTGAGCCGCCTCACGGCTGCAGCGGTTTGAGCCGGATCGGCGCGGATTCCAGCAGGCCGAGCGGATCCACATAGCGCGCGCCCGAGGCCGGGCCCCACATCGCGCCCCAGTGCAGGCACGCCCCTCCCGCTCGAGAGGCCGGACACCCGGGGTGCCCGGCGACCAGCTCACCGATCACGGTCGCGGCCGTCACCGGCTGACCGACCCGCACACTCGCCCGGACCGGCTCGTAACTGGTGTGCAACCCGCCCGGGTGGGCCAGCGACACCACGGGCCGTCCGGCCAGCGACCCGGCGAACACCACCGTCGCGGTGCCCGCGGCGTACACCGGCTGGCCCGCCGCCCCGGCCAGGTCCACGCCCCGGTGTCCGGGATGCCAGTCCTGGGCCGGGGCGTCGAATCCCCGAACGACGGCCGGCGGCGGGCGCAGCGGCCACTGCAGGCGATCCGCAGCGGCAACCGCCGGCACCGCGGTGACCAGGCCCGCACACATCAGCAGCGCGCTCCACCGCATCCAGGCAGTTCAGCGGGTCCCGAACGGCCGGTCCAGCCGAGTCCCGCC
>NZ_LZLU01000089.1:0-736 GCF_001673415.1 Mycobacterium sp. 1165196.3
TCACGCTGAGCCGCAATCAGTTTGAGTACAGCAAGAACAAGCTGGCCGGATTGCCGACCAGTCGCAACATCGAGGTGCGGTTGCAGGGCTGGGAAGAGTTCGAGGACAATGTCGACCGGATCGTCACGATTGGCGCCTTCGAAGCTTTCAAGATGGAGCGCTATCCCGCATTTTTCGAACGCGCCTACGAGATCCTTCCCGACGACGGCCGAATGCTGTTGCACACCATCTTGACCTACACGCAAAAGCAGCAGCACGAGCGCGGTGTTTCGATCACGATGAGCGATATCCGATTCGCTCGATTCATCGGCCAGGAAATTTTCCCGGGTGGACAACTCCCGGCGCAGGAAGACATTTTCAAATTCGGCGAGGCGGCGGGCTTCACGATCGAGCGGGTGCAGCTGCTGCAGCAGCATTACGCGCGGACCCTCAACATCTGGGCGGCCAATCTGGAGGCCAATAAGGACAAGGCGGTCGCCCTGCAGTCCGAAGAGGTCTACGACAAGTACATGAAGTACCTGACCGGCTGCGCGAAGTTGTTCCGTGCGGGCTACACCGACGTCAATCAGTTCACGCTGGAGAAGTAACCGGCCCAGTAAAGCAATCGGCCCCGAACGGTTCACCGTTCGGGGCCGACTTGTCCCGCCCTACTTGACCAACGTGAATTGCCCCACATTGGTGACACCCTTGCGGAAGAAGTTTTCGCAGCCGGTCAGGTAGTGCATGTACTTGTCGG
>NZ_LZLU01000090.1:0-56629 GCF_001673415.1 Mycobacterium sp. 1165196.3
CCCTGGGCAATCAGCAGGCCGACGGCATGTCGGCGCTGCGCGGCTGGCTCACCCCCGAAGCCCGCGCCACCCTGGAAACCGTCCTAGCCAAACTCGCCGCCCCCGGCATGTGCAACCCCCACGACGACACCCCCTGTGTGGACGGCGCACCCACCCAAGACGCCATCGACCACGACCCACGCTCGGCCGCCCAACGCCAGCACGACGGACTCAACGCCGCACTGCGCGGCGTGCTGGCCTCCGGGAACCTGGGGCAGCACAACGGGTTACCCGCCTCCATCATCGTCACCACCACACTGGCCGAGCTCGAAGCCGCGGCCGGGCGCGGGCTGACCGGCGGCGGCACCCTGCTGCCGATGAGCGACGTCATCCGCCTGGCCCGCCACGCCCATAATTACCTCGCGATCTTCGACAACGGCAAGGCCTTGGCGCTCTATCACACCAAACGCCTCGCCTCCCCCGGCCAACGAATCGTCTTGTACGCCAAAGACCGCGGCTGCAGCAGCCCCGGCTGCACCGTAGGCGGCTACTACTGCGAAGTCCACCACGTCACCGACTACAGCAAGTGCCACACCACCGACGTCAACAACCTCACCTTCGCCTGCGGCCCCCACCACCGCCTACTAAGACCCGGCGGCTGGACCACCCGCACAAACACCCACGGCGACACCCAATGGAAACCACCCCCACACCTCGACACCGGCCAACCCCGCACCAACACCTTCCACCACCCCGAAAAACTCCTCCGCGACGGAGACGACGACGAGGCGGCTGGCTCAAACGGTCCCATTTCCGGAAACTGAACGGCGATCTCCAGACGGCCGAGTGGCGAGCGGGACGTTCAGGCCGCCCACGGGCCCACACCGCCGACCTTCTCGATCGTGATGTGAGTCAGGTAGCCGGCGGGTGCGTCCGGCGGTGGGAACCCCGTGCCGGGGCCGAAGATGGTCGTGGCGATCTCGTCGAGCAGTTCGGGCGCACCGCCGTCCTCGACGCGGGCGGTGCCCCTGATCGACAGATACGGCGTCTGCGGCCCGCTGCGGTCGGTGGACGCGATGGTCACCGCCACGCGGGGATCACGCCGGATGTTGCGGATCTTCTGATGCTCCTGCAGATGAGCGGTGACCAACTCATCACCGCCGTCGGCTGTACTGCGCACCGTCATCCAGACCAGGCTGACTTGCGGGCTGCCGTCGCGATTGATCGTGACGAGCGTGGCCGGGTCGGACCCGATGAGTTGGCGCGCGCTGTCACTGAGTCTCGTTGTGTTCATTGCGTTCTCCTGATGCGTCGTGGCTCCGGGCAATTCGGTTGCCTATCCATACGACGAAGAGGCTGTACGCAATCCGACAGCCCGAAGCCCGGCGCGTGATCGCGCCGGCCGAGCGCTAAAGGATTTGCATCTGCTCGGGTTGCGGCTCGGCCGGCTCGAGCAGCTGCGGGCCGTTGTTGCGGACGTTGTTGACCAGCGTCGAGACCTCACGCATCCGGATGGCGCGCACGTCGGGCGTGCGGTCCAGCAGGTCCTGATCGATCTCGGCGTCCGGGTCAAGCCACCGGTCCCAGTCACGTTCGGGCACCACCAGCGGCATCCGATCGTGAATCTGCGCGAGCTCGCCGGGCGCGTCGGTGGTGATGATCGTGCAACTCAGCAGCGGCGAAGCATCCTTGGCCGGTTTCCACACCGACCACAGGCCCGCCATGAACAGCGGCTCCCCGCCCTCGCGGTACATGAAGAACGGCGTCTTGCGGGTCTTCTTGCCGGCCGCGTCGGCGGAGTTGACCCGCCACTCGTAGTAGCCATCCATCGGGATCAGGCAGCGCTTGGACTTCGCGCTGGTCCGGAAGGCGGGCGAGGTGGTGACCTTGTCCGCGCGCGCGTTGATCAGCATCGGCCCCTTGGTGTCGGGCGCGCCGTCGGAACCGGCCTTGGCCCACGGCGGCACCAAACCCCAGCGCATCAGCCGCACCCGGCGCGTCGGCTGGTCTTCGGGCTCGGAATGCCGGCTGACCACGGTCGCGATGGTCGAGGTCGGGGCCACGTTGTAGTTGGGGCCCGTCGATCCGGCGTCGGCGCCGGTGGCCTCGTCGATCGCCTTGATCTTCTGGGCCAGCAAAGCCGGATCGGTGGTGACCGCGAACCTTCCGCACATAACACCCATGGTGGCAGAAACCGGTGACAGGCGATGATGGAGCGGTGAGTACGTGGCAGGCCCCCGTGGCGGCGCAACCGGTGCGCGCGACCGTGACCGTTCCGGGATCGAAATCGCAGACCAACCGCGCCCTGGTGCTGGCGGCCCTGGCCGCCGCCCAGGGGCAAGGCACCCCGACCATCACCGGCGCGCTGCGCAGCCGCGATACCGACCTGATGATCGGGGCGCTGCACACCCTGGGTCTGGACATCGACGGCGACGAGGACGGTGACGGGACCGAACTGACCGTCGGCGGTCGCGTGTCGCCCGAACCGATGGCCCAGGTCGACTGCGGGCTGGCCGGCACGGTGTTGCGGTTCGTCCCGCCGCTGGCGGCGCTGGCCGAATCGATCGTCGAGTTCGACGGCGACGAGCAGGCCCGGGCACGGCCCATCATCCCGTTGCTGGACGCGCTGCGCGGGCTCGGCGTGCGGATCGACGGCTCCGGTCTCCCCTTCCGGGTGCTGGGCACCGGCTCGGTCATCGGCGGGACCGTGAACATCGACGCCTCGGCCTCGTCGCAGTTCGTGTCGGGCCTGCTGTTGTGCGCGGCATCGTTCGCCGAGGGGCTGACCGTGCAACACACCGGCGGGGCGCTGCCGTCGGCGCCGCACATCGCCATGACGGTGACAATGCTGCGCCAGGCCGGCGTCGACGTCGACGACTCCGTCCCCAACCGCTGGCAAGTGGCGCCGGGAAACGTCGCCGCCCGGCACTGGGAGGTGGAGCCGGACCTGACGAACGCCGTGCCCTTCCTGGCCGCGGCGGTGGTCACCGGTGGTGCGGTGCGCATCACCGGCTGGCCGTCGAGCAGTGTGCAGCCGGCCGACAACATCCTGAGCGTGCTGGCCAAGCTCAATGCCGTTGTGCAGCACACTGATTCGTTCCTGGAGGCGCGCGGATCCGGCGACTACAACGGTTTCGACGTCGACCTGCGCGCGGTCGGCGAGCTGACGCCGTCGGTGGCCGCCCTGGCGGCGCTGGCGACGCCGGGATCGGTGTCGCGGCTGTCCGGCATCGCGCATCTGCGCGGGCATGAGACCGATCGGCTGGCCGCGCTGCGCAAGGAGATCAACCGACTGGGCGGCGACTGCTCCGAGAGCCCCGACGGCCTGGTGATCACCGCGACCCCGTTGCAGTCCGGAACCTGGCGCGCCTATGCCGACCACCGGATGGCGATGGCCGGCGCCATCATCGGGCTGCGGGTGCCCGGGGTCGAGGTCGACGACATCGGCTCCACCGCCAAGACGCTGCCGGACTTCCCGCGGCTGTGGGCTCGGATGCTGGAGCCCGGGAAAGAGCCCGGCATGTGAGGCCCGGCGACTACGACGAGTCCGACGTCAAAATCCGCTCCGGCCGGGGCTCGCGACCGCGGACCAAGACCCGTCCCGAGCACGCGGACGCCGAGGCGGCCATGGTGGTCAGCGTCGACCGCGGCCGCTGGGGGTGCGTGCTGGGCGGCGACGTCGATCGCCGGGTCACCGCCATGCGGGCCCGTGAGCTGGGCCGCACCCCGATCGTGGTGGGCGACGACGTCGACGTGGTGGGCGATCTGTCCGGGCGCCCCGACACGCTGGCCCGGATCGTGCGTCGCGGAGAGCGCCGAACGGTGTTGCGGCGCACCGCCGATGACACCGATCCCACCGAGCGGGTGGTGGTCGCCAACGCCGATCAGCTGCTGATCGTGGTCGCGCTGGCCGACCCGCCGCCGCGCACCGGCCTGGTGGACCGAACGCTGATCGCCGCCTACGCCGGCGGGCTCAGGCCGATCCTGTGCCTGACCAAAACCGATCTCGCCCCGCCGGAGCCGTTCGCCCGGCAATTCGTCGACCTGGACCTCACGGTGGTCGAGGCCGGCCGCGACGATCCCCTGCTCGCGGTGGCGGACCTGCTCGCGGGGAAGATCACCGTGCTGCTCGGCCATTCCGGCGTAGGCAAGTCCACCCTGGTGAACCGCCTGGTGCCCGACGCGGACCGCGCCGTCGGCGACGTGACCGACATCGGCCGGGGGCGGCACACCTCGACGCAGTCGGTGGCGCTGCCGTTGACCGAGCCGCTGGGCACCACCGGCTGGGTGATCGACACGCCGGGCATCCGGTCCTTCGGGCTCGCCCACATCCAGCCCGACGACGTCATGATGGCGTTTTCCGACCTGGCCGAGGCCATCGCCGACTGCCCGCGCGGCTGCGGGCACATGGGTCCGCCGGCCGACCCCGAGTGCGCGCTGGACACCCTGACCGGGCCGGCCGTCCGCCGCGTCGCCGCGGCGCGGCGGCTGCTGGCCGCGCTCAACCAGACTTCTTAGCCAGCCGCATGCCGAGCTCGTCGGGCGGCACCAGATGGCCTTGGGCACAACGGATTTCGACCGTCGCCTCGGCGCCGCAACCCAAATGGGTCAGCCGCAGCCGGTTGTGCCCCGGCAGATGGCGCCTCCCCCACTCGAACATCGCCCACACCACCGGCATGAAGTCGATGCCGGCCTGGGTGAGCACGTACTCGTCGCGGCTGCGCTGCCCGGGTTCGCGATAGGGCTGGCGGCGCAGCAGGCCCAACTCGACCAGTTCGCTCAGCCGCGCCGAGGTGGCGGCCTTGGTGATGCCCACCCGGCGGGCGAAGTCGTCGAATCGGGTGGTGCCGTAGTACGCCTCGCGCATGATCAGCATCGCGGACTTGGTTCCGACGACCGCCATCGTCTTCTCGATCGCGCACTGTCCCACCGCCGACCACGAGTCGCGGTCGGCCAGCGGTCCTTGCAGCAGTGTCATCTAAATCACCTCCGCAGCTGGGTTGCTTTAAGCATACCGAGGTGTTTATCTGGGTACAGCGATCTATACCTAGATGATCTGGACTCGAGGAGGAGTCATGAACCGCGACGCCGTCATCGTCGGAGCCGTCCGCACCCCCATCGGCAAGGGCAAGGCCAGTGGCGCGCTGCACGACGTGCTGCCCGCCGATCTGCTGGCGCACAGCCTGCGCGAACTGCTCGCACGCACCGGCGTCGATCCGGCCCAGGTCGACGACGTCATCGCCGGCGCCGTCACCCAGGTGGGCGACCAGGCGGCCAACATCGCCCGTAATGCCCTGCTGGGCGCGGGGTTCCCGGAGTCGGTCCCCGGCGTGACGATCGACCGCCAGTGCGGCAGCAGCCAGCAGGCCATCAGCTTCGCCGCGCAGGGCGTGATCGCCGGCGCCTACGACATCGTCATCGCCGGTGGCGTGGAGTCGATGAGTCGCGTGCCGATGGGCTCCCAGGTGTCACCGGGCAGCAACCCGATGGGCGCGGACATGACGCGCCGCTACCCCGACGGCCTGGTGCCGCAGGGCATCAGCGCGGAACTGATCGCCGCGAAGTGGGGCTTTTCGCGCGCCCAGCTCGACGAGTTCTCCGCCGGCAGCCACGAGAAGGCCGCCCGCGCCACCAAGGAAGGGCTGTTCGACAACGAGCTCATTCCGATCGCCGGGCTGGCCACCGACGAGATCATCCGACCCGGCACGACGGTCGAGACGTTGGCCGGATTGCAGCCGGCGTTCTACAGCGACGCGGCCAAAGCCCGCTTCCCGCAGATCAATTGGGAGATCACGCCCGGCAACTCCTCGCCGCTGTCGGACGGCAGCGCCGCGGTGCTGATCACCAGCGGCGAGGCCGCCAAGAAACTGGGGCTGCGCCCGCTGGCCCGGATCCACACCACCACCGTGGTGGGCTCCGACCCGCTCTACATGCTGACCGGCGTCATTCCGGCCACCGAGAAGGTGCTACAGCGGGCCGGCCTGACGCTGGCCGACATCGACCTGTTCGAGGTGAACGAGGCGTTTGCGCCCGTCGTGCTGGCCTGGGCGCAGGACACCGGGGCGGACCTGGCCAAGACCAACGTCAACGGCGGGGCGATCGCGATCGGTCACCCGTTGGGCGCCAGCGGCGCTCGGCTGATGACGACACTGGTCAACGCTCTCGAGCAGCGCGGCGGTCGGTACGGTCTGCAGACGATGTGCGAGGGCGGCGGCATGGCCAACGCCACCATCATCGAGCGACTGTGAGCCGGTCGATGTCGCAGGCCACCTCGAACATCTTCGTCGTCGGCGGCACCGGAGCCCAGGGCATGCCCATCATCCGCGCGCTCGTCGCCGACAAGAAATACTCGGTTCGGTTTCTCACTCGCGACGCAGGCAGCCGGCGAGCCAGGGAACTGTTGGAGCTCGAAAACGTCTCCGCCGTGCAGGGATCGTTCGCTGACGAAGCGACGCTGCGAGAGGGATTCCGCGGTTGTGACGGAGCCTTCGTCAACATCGACGGGTTCAACACCGGCGAGAAGGCCGAGATTTACTGGGCGATCCGCAGTTACGAGATCGCCATCGAAGAAGGAATCAGATTCTTCGTGTACGGAAACCTCGACTACGGGCTGAAGAAGGCGGGATACGACTCTCGGTTCCGCACCGGTCACTACGACGGCAAGGGGCGCGTTGGCGAGTGGATTCTGTTCCAGAATCAGGTGAATCGCAATCGGATGGGCGCGGCGCTGTTCACCTCGGGCCCCTACTTCGAGATGGTGATCTCGCCGGGTACGCCGATGACGCCCACCGTCGAGGACGGCGTCCTGACGTGGCGTGTTCCACTCGGAGACGGGGCCGTGCCGCACGTGTCACTCGAGGACTGCGGTTACTACGTCCGTTGGCTTTTCGACCATCCCGAGCGCGCGAACGGCATGGATCTCGAGGTGGCTGTCGACGACATCGCCTACGCCGATCTCGCCGCGGCGTTCGAGAAGGTCACTGGGCATCCGGCGCGGTACGTCGACACCGACCTGGACACGTACTGGCGAAACGGTCCACTCGGCGTCATCGCCGACGCGCCCGCGGGGTACAACGCCGACCGGAAGGACAAGAGCACCATGAACGTCCGCGACAACTTCACCGGGTTCTGGAATCTCTGGAAGCACGGCGTGATCAAACGGGATTATGCGCTTCTTGACGAGATCCACCCGAACCGGATCAGGAGTGCCGAGGAGTGGTTCCGGCGCCAAGATCACCTTGCGCGGGAGCGAAGTGGTGGCGGCCTTTGGGAGCGGATCCAACCGGAGAATCGAACTCCGATACTCAAAATCGGCGAGGACAAGCGGCAAGGGAGCCTGTAGCCGATGTCTACCTCCGACCCATACGAAATCCCTTTCGACGGCGTGCGCGTGGGCTATCACAGCGAGAAGAGCTACGAGGAACTCGTCGCCGCCCTACTGGCCGACATCGGCGAGCAACCCGTGCCGATCAACGACATCGCCACTTCCACCGGCGACTGGGATTCGTACCGGGAGCGCGTCGAATCCCGCGTCGGACCAAGCGGATTCATGCTGTTCGGCCTGGTCGACCACGGCGCCTGGATCACCAAGGCCGGCATCGACCGCAGGGCGTTGCGCGTCATTCTCGGCAATCCGCTGATCGCGATCACGATGCTGCGCCACGACGTGACGGCCGGGCTGTTCGCCCCGGTCGAGCTGCTGTTGCTCGAGGAGGGTTCGGGCAGCAGCCTGACCTACGTCAAGCCGTCGTCGCTGATCGTCGTCGAGCCGAACGCCGAATTGCTCAGCGCCGCAGAAGGACTCGATGCGAAGCTGGCGGCGCTGGCCGAGAAGGTCACCGCGTGACCGGCGTTACCCCGTGCCGGTCAGCTGTTTTCGGCGGATGAGAGCCGACGGTCGACCGGCGCGCACGGTCACCGATAGCGTCAGGGCGACGGCGAGCAGGTAACACGCCCCCACGTAGACCGGGTTGCCGGTGGGTGTTCCGTCGGCCGACAACCACAAACCCCCGAGCACGATCAGAAATGCCGACCCGAAGACGGCGACGAAGGCGTTGCGCGCCCCGGGCGTGAACGCGGTGTTGCGCCACTGCCGCACCAGGATAGGGACGGCCACCACGGCGAACGCCCCGAGAATGATGTAGTACAGCGCCCGGCGCAGTGCGCTGTCGGGATGCTCGCCACCGGCCAGCAGGATCGGAACATTGGCGATGACGAGGCAAACCGGCACCAGCACCGCGATCCCAAAGGCGCGGCCGATCAATGTAATCCGGCTCAGGTATCGCCCGCGCTCAATGGGACCGGTGATCAGGAGCTGGCTGAACAGTGCGACGCAGGCCGGCCCGACGGTGGCGAAGAGCAGGACGCTGCTCATCGGCACGGAGGCCAGCATCGGACGGTTGATCGCGTTGTCGGTGTTCCACGCCCACCAGCGCAGCTGCGGACCCAACTGATCGAAGATTTCGTAGAAGCAGTTGTGCACGAATCCCACGCACACCGCGCCGACGACCGCGCCCCAGTCCCGGAAAACGCCGAGGCCGCGCACCACCTCGTAGGCCAGCGTCATCATGGCGGGGTACAGGGCGACGATGTAGAGCGGCAGCCGGTCGTACATGAACTGGACCGTGAAGACGTTGTGCGCGAACACCGCACCGAGGGAGCCGTCGACGCCGAAGACGGTGGGAAAATACAGCGGCGGCTCGACGATGAGCAGGTAGATCACCGTGGCGAACCAGATCACGATGTTGACGGGGTCCCTATCGCGGCGCAGTCGGCGGATCGCCCACCAGAGCGCCAGCCCGGCACCCGCGACGATCAGCAGCTCGAGCACCGGCAGCGTCCAATTCGCCAACCCGAACGGATTGCGCAGCGTCAACCACGGCGACGCGTGCTCGCAGCTGAACCCCAGCCGGCTGGTGATGCGTTCGATGTCGTCGCTGCATTGACCGCTCATGTGGTGGGTCCTCTAGTTCCTGCGCGGACAGAAGTGCTTACCGGAAGCTTGACGATACATGTCTGGCAAGCGGGCTCCGCAGCCCCGAAGACCGGCACTCGCTGACGCCCGTCATTGACGACCGTCAGTCGCCTGGCGTACGGTGCCACCATGGTGTCACGACGCGCGCCATCTGCGAGCGGATCACCGGGTACGAGCGTCCGCGAAACGCGCCGGCTGGAAACTCGGGCGCGGTTGTTCGACGCGGCGCTGGCCGAGATTGCGCGGCGCGGGCTGGCCGCTGCCGACGTCAGCGCGATCGTCGCCGATGCGGGCGTGGCTCGGGGGACGTTCTATTTCCACTTCCCGACCAAGGAGCACGTGCTCATCGAGACGGAGCGCGTCGAGGAGACCCGCATCATCAGCGAACTCGGCGACGCCAACGGGGACCTGGCGTCGGTGCTCTCCCATCTGGTGCATCACGTGCTCAGCGCCGAAAGTCGTTTGGGCGCAGCGGTTTTCCGGGACATGCTCGGATTGCATTTCTCCTCGAGCCGTCCGGTAGAAGACGAGCTTGCCCAGCACCCGCTCGGACAATTTCTGGTCGGCGTCATCGTTCGAGCCCAGGACGCGGGCCAGGTGGTCGCCGAGGTGGACGCGGCCGAACTCGCGACGTTCTTCCTCACCGGACTCTTCGCGCTGCTGGCCACCGGGGCCCATGATGCCGCGTTGTTAAACCGTTACGTCACAACGATTGTCGAGGGAATGGAGAAGCGATGAATCAAACCGGCATCGAGGGCTATCGGAATTTCCTGGCCAGGCGCGACGGCGAGGCCGATCTGCTCAATAGGCGGCTGGCCAATCGCGAGCGGTTCTTCAGCGATCTGGAAGCCAATCCCGTCCGGTCGGCCCATCCCGCCGACCGTGACATCTTCCTGCGCAACCTGCGACGCCGGCGACCCGAAGCCGGCCTGGACGACAAGATGCTCTTCCTGCTGGCCACCGCAAAGCTGAATCAGGCGGAGCGATTCGGCGTGGGTCTGGGTGAAACCTACGGGCGCAACAGCGACGAGAGCGTGCCGCCCGAACGGGTCTACCTCGAGTTGGAAGAGCACTACCACACCCGACTGCTGGCGTACGCTCTCGATGCGTTCGACTTGACCTTCCAGGTTGTCCCACCACCCTTCGTCATCCGCCAGTTCGTCAAAGTGAACGTATTTTTGCCCGAACGGCTCGGCTTCATGTTCGTCGGAGCCGCGGAGATGGCGGGCTGCATCCTGTTCGATGAATTACGCCGGGCCGGCACAAGGCTTTTCGCCGACGAACCGCACGTCGCCGAACGAATCGAACTGCTTTACAGCGAAATTCTCACCGATGAGATCGGCCACGTCGGCTACTGCGCCTCGCGCTGCACCTCCGCCGAGCGGGCGGTGATGCGTCGAATCTATCCCATCATCGGGCGGCTCTTCGCCCGTCAAACCGCGGAAATCAGCCTGCTCATCGATCCGAAGGCGCTGCACGCACGCCTCGATCGCCCCTTCGATGTCGAGGAACTCACCGCCGGCCTGGGCAACGAGACCTACCTGGTCACCCACCCCTGACGTAGTCGAACGACGTCATGCGCCGATTTCCTCGGCTTCCGCCGCGGGAACGGATCGGGGCAGCACCTCCATGTAGTCGGAGAACGCGACCGTCCTTGCGCGGCGCTGATATTCGCGAACCAGGCCGGGCCAGTTGGTGGTGACCCGGCCGGAGGCGGTGCGGTACCAGGAGTCGCAGGTGGTCCACACGCCGTTGTCGAGACGGGACTGGATCTCGGTGTCGTAGGCCTGCTCGACGCTGCGCCACACTTCGAACGCGCGACCCGTGCCGGCGCGCGCGAGGTGCTCGGTGATCTGGCGGATGTAGCGGGCCTGCTGTTCCATCATCAGGATGATCGAACTGCTGCCGAGATTGGTGTTCGGGCCGTAGATCAGGAACATGTTGGGGAAGCCGGGCACGGCCATGCCGAGGTGGGCGCGCGCCCCCGGGGCCCACTGCGCATGCAGGTCGCGCCCGTCGCGGCCGGTGATCGCCATGGGCACAAGGAATTCGGTGGCCTTGAACCCGGTGCCGTAAATGATGACATCGACCTCGTGCAGCGACCCGTCGGCGGTGCGCACCCCCGTCGCCGTCACCTCGGTGATCGCGCCGGTCTCCACCGAGACGTTGTCACGGGCCAGCGCCGGATACCACTCGCTGCTGAACAGCACCCGCTTGCAGCCGATCGGATAGTCGGGCGTGACCTTCGCGCGCAGCGCGCGATCCTTGATGTGCCGCTTGATGTTCAGCGACGCGACCGCGCCTATCAGTCGGGCGAGTGGGGCGACCTTGGTCAGCGCGAGGCCGAAGAATTCCGAGATCTCCCAGATCAATTGGCGCATGGCGGCGGCGAAGCCGGGCACCCTCCGGAAGGCGGCGTGGTGCGCACCGGTATAGGCGCGATCCGGTTTCGGGATGACGTACGGCGCGGAGCGCTGAAAGACGGTGACGTGCCGCGCGGCCTCGCGGATGCGCGGAACGAACTGGATCGCCGACGCGCCGGTGCCCAGGACGGCGACGCGCTTGCCGGTCAGGTCGACGTCGTGGCGCCATTGCGCCGAGTGGAACGACGGGCCCTCGAACAGGTCGAGCCCCGGGATAGCCGGCAGCGCCGGACGCGACAGCTGGCCCACCGCCGGCACCAGGACGTCGGCCTCGACGACCTCGCCGCCCGAGGTCGTCACCCGCCAGGTGGCGGTGCCGTCGTCGTAGGCGGCGGAAATGACCTCCACGCCGGTGCGCACCAGGTCGCGCAGGCCGAACCGGTCGGCGGTGTCACGGATGTAGCCGAGGATGTCGGGCTGCTCGGCGTAGCGCCGGCCCCAGTTCGTTTTGCGGGCGAAGGAGTAGGAGTACAGGTTCGACGGGACGTCGCATGCCGCGCCCGGGTAGGTGTTCTCCCGCCAAACGCCGCCGACGTCGTCGGCCTTCTCCAGCACGGTCACGTCGGCCAGGCCGTCCTTGGACAGTTCGTAGGCGGCGGCGAGTCCGCCGAAGCCGGCCCCGATGACCAGCACGCGAGGGCGATGGGTCGAAGTCATGCCTCAAACGGTATGGGCGCACCGCCCCGCCCCCACAGCCGATTGCGGTCGAGAAATCCATGATTGCGGCCACGACCGGCGGGCGCGCGGACGGTGGGCTGGCCAGACGGCGGGCGACTCAGACGGCCAGCGACCGCGTGCGGGGCGCCACCGAGCGCTGATAGCGCGCCGGGGTGGTGCCCGTCCACCGTTTGAACGCGGCGATGAAGCTGGTCGCCTCCGCATAGCCCAGCCGCAACGCGACATCCTCCACCGAGAGCGCGCCGGTCGCCAGCAGCTCCTCGGCCAGGACCCGATGCACCTCCTCGGCAAGCTCCCGAAAGGTCGTGTTCTCCTCGGCCAGCCGCCGGCGCAGCGTCCGCTCGCTCATCGCCAACTGCCGGGCGACGGCCGCGATCGTGTGCGGTTCGTCGTCGATCGACGCCAGGCGCTCCCGCACCCGCAGGGCGACGCCGGTGCGGGCCCGGCGGCGTTCCAGCAGGGCGCTGCACTGCTGCTCGCACATGGCCACGCTCGGCTCGCTGGCCCGGGGCAGCCGTGTGTCCAGCAGCGCAACCGGCAGGCGCGCGACGTTGGCCGGCGAGTCGTATTGCGGTGCCACGCCGAACACCTCGCGGGCCGCGTCGTCCCCCTCCGACGGCGCCGGGCCGCTGAATTCGATCGCGGTGAACGGGACCCGGCCGCCGAGCAACTCCGCCATGACGCGGGCAATCGCCGTGAGATCACGTCGCACCAGAAACTCCGCGACCGGTCCGGTCAGGTCGGGCAGGTCGAGCCGCAGCGCCGCGACCGGTCCCTCTACGGTGACGGTCGGCAGGCAGAACCCGTAGCTGAGCTCGTAGAAACGGGCCGCGAACCGGACGGCGTCGCCCAGCGTCGAACTGGTCAGGCACGCGAAGCCGAAGATGCCGAGCGATCCCACGTGATAGCTGCCGCCCACCTGCATGCCCAGGTTGGCCGCCCCGGCCGCCTCCCCGAGCAGGTCCACCAGATTCGCCGCGACCGCCAACTCCTGGCGCCCGACGATCATCCGATCGTGATCGTGCAGGTCGGCCTCCGACAATCCGGACCCTTTGAGCACGTCCTCGGCCGCAAGCCCGTTCCTGCAACCGAATTCGGTCATCAACGCGACGCTGGCCGTGCTCCGCGGGAAATCCCAGTGCGACACCTGGGAACCGACGAACACCTGCACGTCCTCCAGTATGGCGAACAGCCCCGGATCGGGAGTATCGTTCCCGCGTGCCAGCCACTCGGTGAGCACGGTCGGAGGTGACGTCGGTGGGTCGTGTCGCGGTGATCACCGGAGCTAGCCGGGGCATCGGGGCGGCAACCGCATTGGTCATGGCGGAGCAGGGATTCCGGGTGGTCGTCAACTACCGGTCCAGCGCCGACGAGGCAGACCGGGTGGTGGCGGCCGTGACCGATGCCGGTGGCGTGGCCGCCGCGATCCGGGCCGATGTCACGCAGCCCGACGACGTCGCCGCAATGGTCGACGAAACCAACGAGAGGTGGGGCGGCATCGATGTGCTCGTGCACAACGCACTGATCCCCTACGACGTCACCTCGTTCGCCGATCTGAGCTGGGAGCAGCTCGGCGGCAAACTGGACCGCGAGCTGCATGCCACCTTTCTGCTCACAAAAGCCGTTGCACCCCACATGATTTCGCACGGCTATGGCAGGTTGATCTATCTCACTACGGTGCTGTCCCGTCGGCCCCGGCAAGGCATGATCACGTTGGGAACCGCCAAGGCGGCAATGGATCAGTTCGTCCGGTACGTCGCACTCGAGCTGGCTCCACACCAGATCACCGCCAACCTCGTTTCGCCCGCCACGGTCGCCGACCCGACGGCGAACTCGCTGTTGACGGCCGAAGAATTAGGCCAGCTCGGGGCGACAAATCCCATGGGGCGGCTCGTCACGCCGGAAGAGGTGGCCAAGACAGTGGCGTTTTTGGCCGGCGAGGACGCCGGTTTCATCACCGGCCACTGCCTGGAGGTCAATGGCGGCCTCGCCATGGATTGACGGCGGATCCGTCGGGAAAGGGGTGCGGCGTGCACACGATCGACCTGGCATACGTCGGGCGTGGCATTCACGAGGAGCTGATCGCCCACGTCGCCGATCAAGAGGGCTATTACCAGGACGAAGGTGTGCACGTCGCCATCCGCGACGGGGTCGGCTGGCAAGCACAGCGGCTGCGCCACGTCGCGGTGATCGGCCTGGGTCGGGCCTTGCTGTCCCGACTCGCCGACGGGATCGGCTGGAAGGCGTTGAGCGTCAACACCGATCGACCACTGTTCTGGTTCCTCGGCAACGCCGAGGTGAAGACCATGAGCGATCTTCGCGGGCGCCGCCTGGCCGTGCACGCCGCCGATAACCCGCCGGGCGCTTTCGCCCGGATCGTGTTGCGCAAACACGGCTTGGACCCCGACCGCGACTTGCAGTGCGTGGTGCGGCATCCCGGTGACTACCAGATGGACCTGCGCCGGCTGCGCGACGGTTCGATCGATGCCGCCTACGTGGGCAGCACGCTGTCCCCCGAACAGGTCGCCGCCGAAGAGGGCTTTCACCTGCTGGCCTGGGTCGGCGATCACTTCCAGATCCCCACGGTGGGCGTCGCGGTCGACCCGGTCCACATTCCACCGGATAGCCCCGCGCTGGGGGCCCTCGTCCGGGCCAATCAGCGCGCGCTGCGACTGCTCGCCGAACACCCAAGCCGCGCAGTCGAATACGTCAACTGGTTCCTCGACCGGCTCACGCCGCAAGAAGCGCAACGACACTACGAGCGCTACGTCGGGCCCTACTTCACCCCCGACTACCGGGTGGACCTGCGCGTCGCGCAGCAGTCGATCGACGCGGTCGCACGCGAACTCGGCATTGCCCCGGTCGCGGCAGCCGACTTCTACCGGACCGGCTAGTCACAACGGTCGCGCCGAGCGTGCATTCCTGGCGGCAAATCAGCGAAATCTTCACCGTGAGAACATGTTCGGCGCGCGCAGTTGCCGCGGTCGGACGCCCCGACCGGCGGCTAGGCTGCCAGGTCGTCGGCGCGCCGCGCGGCGGCCGCCCGCTTCCCGCTCCGCCAGCCGCGCACGGCCGCGATCGCGGACTTGAGGCCGCGACGGCGCCCGGTGGCCGGATCGGTGCCCAGGAACCCTGGTTCGAGTTCGTCGAACATCCGCTCGCTGCGGGTCTCCGGGGCGTTGTCGGCGTCGTCACGCAGGTACTTGTTCGGCAGCGAGAGCTTGGCCAGCGTGCGCCACGTCTTGGCGTACTGCAACAGGAAAGAGCCTGTGGTGTAAGGCAAGTCGTACTTGTCGCACACCTGGCGCACCCGCACCGAGATCTCGTGCAACCGGTTGCTCGGCAGGTCGGGATACAGGTGGTGCTCGATCTGGTGGCACAGGTTGCCGCTCATGAAGCGCAGCGCGGGGCCGGCCTCGAAGTTGGCGCTGCCCAGCATCTGACGCAGATACCACTGCCCCTTGGTCTCACCGATCATGTCGGTCTTGGTGAATTTCTCTGCGCCGTCGGGGAAATGGCCGCAGAAGATCACCGCGTTGGCCCACACGTTGCGGATCACGTTGGCAACGGCGTTGGCCTTCAGCGTGGACATGTAGGTGGCTCCGGGCGACAGCGAGGTCAGCGCCGGGAACGCGACGTAGTCCTTGAGCACCTGTCGACCGGCCTTGGCCAAGAACTCGTCGACCCGTTGGCGAGCCTCGTCGTTGTCCATCCGCCGCTTGGCGATCTTGCCGAGCTCCACATGCTGCAGGCCGACTCCCCATTCGAAGAGCAGCGCAAGCAGGGTGTTGTACACCAGGTTGAAGAGGTTGAAGCGCTTCCAGCGCTGGTCGCGGGTTACGCGCAGCAGGCCGTAGCCCACATCGTCGTCCATCCCGAGGATGTTGGTGTATTTGTGGTGCACGAAGTTGTGGGTGTAGCGCCAGTGCTTGGACGACCCGCTCATGTCCCACTCCCAGGTCGAGGAGTGAATCTCGGGGTCGTTCATCCAGTCCCACTGGCCGTGCATGACGTTGTGGCCGATCTCCATGTTCTCGACGATCTTGGCCACGCCCAGGGTCACCGTCCCCGCCCACCAGGCCGAGCGCCGCGAGCTGGCGGCCAGCAGCAGCCGGCCGGTCACCTCCAGCGCGCGCTGGGCCGCGATGGTGCGGCGGATGTAGCGGGCGTCCCGCTCGCCGCGCGAGTCTTCCACGTCCTGGCGGATGGCATCGAGCTCAACGGCCAGGTTTTCGATGTCGGCGTCCGTCAAATGGGCGAATACGTCGACGTCTGTGATCGCCATCGTCGTCATCTCCCTGCGGTGGTTTGTTCAGTCGTAATCGTGTTCCAGACCTACGCTATCGTAACCTACGAAGCCGTAGGTTACCAGTGAGTAGCCTTTATATGTCGAGCACGCAATCGCCGGAAGCGGCGGACACGCAGGTCTGCACCCTGGTCCCCGGGTCGTGCTCCTGGCCGGTCCGCAGATCGCGGACGTGACCCTCCACCAGGCCGACGACGCACGATTGGCAGATCCCCATGCGGCATCCAAAGGGCATCTGCACGCCGGCGCTCTCCCCCGCATCCATCAACGACGTCGCGGCGTCGGCACCGACGGTGCGCCCGCTGCGGGCGAAGGTGACGGTGCCGCCGGCGCCGCTGGGTGCGGCCTTGGACACCGCGAACCGCTCGAGGTGCAGCTGCTCGCCGATGCCCGCGGCCGACCATGTCCGCTCGGCCTCGGTGAGCATGCCTTCCGGACCGCAGGCCCAGGTCTGGCGTTCGCGCCAGTCCGGCACCTCGCGGTCCAGCACGGAGAGGTCGAGCCTGCCCTGGCTGCGGGTCTCGCGCAGCCGCATCCGATAGCCGGGGTGCTCGTCGGCCAGGGCGGCCAATTCGGCGCGAAACATCACGTCGGATTCGGTGGGCGCCGAGTGCAGATGGACGATGTCCCCAATCTGGTTGCGGCGCACCAGTGTTCGCAGCATGGACATCACCGGCGTGATCCCGGAGCCCGCGGTGAGGAACAGGATCGATGGCGGCGCGGGGTCGGGCAGCACGAAGTTGCCCTGCGGCGCGGCCAGCCGCACGATGGTGCCCGGCTCGACACCGGCCACCAGGTGCGACGACAGGAATCCCTCGGGCATCGCCTTGACCGTGATCGTCACCGTGCGGGCCGGATCGGCCGCCGAGCGCGGGGTCTTGCCGGCCGGGGCCGAGGTGAGCGAATACGACCGCCAGCGCCAGCGCCCGTCCATCAGCAGTCCGATGCCGATGTACTGGCCCGGCTGGTAGTCGAAGTTGAAGCCCCAGCCCGGCTTGATCACCAGGGTCGCGGAGTCCTCCGTCTCGCGGCGCACCTGCAGGATGCGGCCCCGCAGTTCGCGCGCCGACCACAGCGGATTGGCCAGATGCAGGTAATCGTCGGGCAACAGCGGCGTGGTGATACGCGCGGCGAGCTTGCGCAGCGCATGCCAGCCGGGATGCCGGTCCGCGCCGGCGACAACAGGTCGCTTGGTGTCGACGACGTTGCCCGTGATCGATGGGTTACGTCTGCCCAGGGGAAGCTCCTGCTCACTACGCGGCATCTGACTGACGCTCACATTGTGATCGATTCTGTGTGCTTCACGAAACCTACGGTACCGTAACCTACGGTGTCGTAGCTAGCGCTGCGGCGAGGACTGCCTCACATTCGGCGTCACATCAGCTCCAGCAGAAATGGCAGCTCCTGGTTGGCGTACCAGGCCAGATCGTGGTCCTGGGCGTCGCCGACGATCAGGTCGGCATCCTCGTCGCCCAGGTCGGCGGCGTCGACGGCCTCGATCGCCCGCACCACCGCCGATTCGGCGGCGGCGTTGTCGACGTAGGCGGCGATCACGTGATCGATCGCAACCGGGCCGGCCAGCCTGACCACGGCGTCGTCGAGGTCGGGACGGTACGTGACGCCCTCGACGTCGGCGGCCAGCACGGCTCGGCGCGGCGGCGGCGACTCCGACGGCGCTTCGGCCCCCTGGGCCGCCAGCAGGCGCAGGGAGGCCAGCGCCGCCTCGCGCAGTGCGACGTCGGCGAGCTCGTCGTCGTCGCCCTCGGCGTAGGCCTCCCGCAGGGTCGGCGTCAGCGCGAACGCCGTGCCATTGACCGGCCACAACGAACCGTCGGCGACCAGCTGCTGCAGCATCGGCACCGTGGCCGGGATATAGACAACGGTCATGGGGGCTAGATCAGCGTGGCCGCGTAGTCGGCGACGTACGTCGACAGCTCACGCGGCGGGCGCTGGTAGTTGCCGCTGACGACGGGACGCCCGGGCAGCTTGACCTTGGGCGTCTCGACCTCGCGGTAGGGAATCGTGGACAACAGATGGGCCATCATGTTCAGTCGCGCGTGTTTCTTGATATCGGATTCCACCACGTACCACGGACTCTCCGGGGTGTCGGTGTGCACCATCATCTCGTCCTTGGCGCGTGAATAATCCTCCCATCGGTATACCGATTCCAAATCGATCGGGGACAGCTTCCAGCGCCGGACGGGGTCGTTCAGTCGCGCTTTGAACCGGCGCAACTGCTCGGCCTCCGACACCGAGAACCAGTACTTGCGCAGCAGTATCCCGTCGTCGATGAGCATCTGCTCGAATATCGGCGTCTGCCGCATGAACAACGCGTACTCCTGCGGCGTGCAGAAACCCATGACCTTCTCGATGCCCGCCCGGTTGTACCAGGACCGGTCGAACAGCACGATCTCGCCCTTGGTGGGCAGGTGGGCGATGTAGCGCTGGTAATACCACTGGCCGCGTTCGCGATCCGACGGCACCGGCAGCGCGGCGATGCGGGCGATCCGTGGGCTGAGGTACTCGGTGATCCGTTTGATGGCACCGCCCTTGCCCGCGGCGTCGCGGCCCTCGAAGAGCACCACCACCCGCGCCCCGGAATAGCGCACCCATTCCTGCAGCTTCACCAATTCCGTTTGCAGCCGGAATAATTCGGCTTCGTAGACCTCGTCGGTGATCTTGCGCACGGGCGGGGAAGCCGACTTCTTCTTGTTCGGCTTCGACGGCGCTCCGTCGCTTTTCGCGGTGCTCACAGCAACGAATGATAGCCCCACGCAGGGGTTTTCACCGCAGACTAGGACCGGGAAGCCTCCAGCAGTTCTTCGAGCGCTTGGTGCAGCAGGCCGGGCAGCAGCTCGACATCGCTCATGGCCTCGCGGTCGGCGTTGATTCCGTAGTACAGCTCGCCGTTGTAGGACGTCACCCCGATGGCCAGCGCCTGGTTGTGCAACAGCGGGGGCACCGCGTACATCTCGAGCAATTTGGTGCCGGCGATGTACATCTGCGACTGGGCGCCGGGCGCGTTGGTGATCAGCAGGTTGAACGTTCGCCTGGAGAAGCTCGGGAAACCGGTCGCCACCCGAATGCCCATGGCGTGCAACGTCGGTGGGGCAAAACCCGACAGCGTGACGATGGTCCGGGCGTCCACCAGATGCGCGGCCGTCGGGTTCGACTCGGTGGCGTGGGCGATCTGCGACAGTCGCACCACGGCGTTGGGCTCGCCCACCGGAAGGTCGACGAGGAAGGGCATCACCTGGCTGATCGCCTGACCGGGGCCGCTGGCGTCGAGGTCGCCGTCGTCATACACCGGCAGCGGCGCCATCGCCCGCACGGTCGCGGTCGGCGACACCGCCACCCCGCGCGACATCAGCCAGTTACCCAGGGCGCCGGCGATCACGGCGAGCACCACGTCGTTGACGTCGCAGTCGTAACGCGCGCGCACGGCGCGGTAGTCCTCGAGGCTGCCGCGGGCGACGGTGAAGCGCCGATGCCGTGACACGGTGGCGTTGAGCGGGCTGCTGGGCGCGGCGCGTCGGGCCGCGGTGCGTACGAAGTCGACGGCCCGGCGACCGGCGTCGAGCAGCTCGGTGTGGCTGGTCACCAGGCCACCGATCATCGAGCCGACGGCCTGCAGCTGGGCGCCCGGGCCGGTGACCCACTCGCTGACCGCGCCCAACATCAGCCGGGTGTCGCCGGGATCGCGCTCCGGTACCCAGATGTCCTCGGGAAACGGTGGCGGGCGTTTCGTCCGGTCGGCGATCACGTGGTTGATCTCCAGCGCGGACATGCCGTTGATCAGCGCCTGATGCGACTTGGTGTACAGGGCCACCCGGTTCTTGGACAGGCCCTCGACCAGGTACATCTCCCAGAGCGGGCGCGACTTGTCCAGCGGCCGCGCGGCCAGGCGCGCGATCAGCTCGTGCAGCTGCTCGTCGCTGCCCGGCGAGGGCAACGCCGAACGCCGGACGTGATAGGTGATGTCGAAGTCGTTGTCGTCGAGCCACACCGGCCGGGCCGTGCCGACCCGCACTTCCCGCACCTTCTGCCGGTAGCGCGGTATCTGCGGCAGCCGCTGCTCGACGGTGGCGAGCAGCGTTTCGTAGCTCAAGCCCGAACGGGGGCGGCGCAGGATCGCCAGCGATCCGACGTACATGGGGGTGGCGGTGTTCTCCAGCCGAAAAAACGATGCGTCCGGCGGGGACAAGCGACTCACCATGCGGCGCTGTCCTCCTGGTCAGTTCGTCGCCCGTGTGCGGGGGCCCCGGGCCCTGGGGGCCCCGTCCCGCCCACGGTAACCGGGCGTCGCCGCGCTAACTCCGCGTGGGTACGCGTGCGGACGAGTTGTGCCATGATGACCACTGACTAACCACTGTCTGCCCCTCTCCAGCAGGCTTGCGGTCCGGCCGAAGACTTGGAGAGTGCGCGTTGAACACCAATCCGGTTGCTAATCCAGCTGACGCTTTCACCGTCATACCAGTCGTCGATTACGAACCGCCGACGCAGGACGTGTCGCACCCCGCCCCGCAGTGCCGTCAACCCTCGCGGCCCCCGTTGCGCCGCCGCAGCAGCCACGCAGCGCCGCGGCCCTATACCGGCCCGCCCAGCAGGGCGGCCGCACCGGATCGCGACCCGGTCATGTCCGCGCGGCTGCGTCAGGCGGCCGCCTTCGCCGACGCCGCGCTGCGCCGGGTGCTGGAAGTCATCGACCGGCGCCGTCCGGCCGTCCAGCTGAATCCGCTGCTGGCCCCGAGCCTGGTGGATTCCGTGGCCGCGGTCGCCCGCTCGGCGGCGGGCCAGGCGGGCGCTCGGCGCGGTGCGGCGGTGCTGCGCCGCATGCGGCTGCAGCCGGCCGGTCACCGGGACCCGGACTCGGCGGCCGAAGTCTTCGGTTCCTATAGCCGTGGCAACCGGATCCATGCCATCGCCTGCCGCGTCGAACAGGTCAGCGCGGCGGGAAGCACCCGGTGGATGGTGGTGGCCCTGCACATCGGCTGCCTGGAGGGGCTGACTGGAGGGGCTGACTGGAGGGGCTGACCGGATGGGTTGACCCGGCCGGGGTCAGGCCGGTGCGGCGCCGGCCGGCCGCGGGCCGCCGACGTAGCGGGTGAGCACCGGCCCCACGATCGCCATGATGAACACGTAGGACGTCGCCAGCGCGGCGACCGCGGGCAACGACTTGCCGGCCAAACCGATGATGATCAGCGAGAATTCGCCCCGGGCGATCAGCGCGGTGCCCGCGCGCAGCTGCCCGCGCCGCGCTACCCCGTCGTGCCGGGCCGCGAACACCCCGGTGGCCACCTTGGTCGCCGCGGTCACCACGGCCAGGATCAGCGCCGCCGGAAGCATCGGAACCAACTCGTGCGGGTCCACCGAGAACCCGATGGCCAGGAAGAAGATGGCGGCGAACAGATCCCGCAGCGGGCCCAGCACCTGGCGGGCCCGCTCGGCCGTCTCACCGGTCAGGGTCAGGCCCACCAAAAACGCGCCGACGGCGGCCGAGGCGTGCAGGGACTCCGCCATGGCCGCCACGATCAGGGTGATGCCCAGCACCCGCAGCATGAGCTGTTCGGAGTCCGGGTGCTCCACCAGCCGGTCGACGTGGTGGCCCCACCGGTAGGACGCGGCGAACGCGGCCACCAGGGCGCCCACCGCCACGACCATGCCGCCGACGGCGTGCAGCCACCCGCCGCCGGATGCCAGGACCGCGAACAGCGGAAGGTAGGCGGCCATCGCGAAATCCTCGAGCACCAGCACCGACAGCACGGCCGGCGTCTCCCGGTTGCCGAGCCGGTGCAGGTCCTCGAGCAGCCGCGCGATGACGCCCGACGAGGAGATGTAGGTGACGCCGGCCAGGCACAGGATCGCCACGCCGTCGAGCCCCAGCAGCCAGCCGGCGATCGCGCCGGGCGCGGCGTTGAGAACGATGTCGACGGCCGCCGACGGCAGATGGTGGCGCATGCTGGCAGAGAATTCGGCCGCCGAGAACTCGCAGCCCAGGGTCAGCAGCAGCAACACGACGCCGATGGGCGCGCTGGTCGTGATGAACTGCCCGCCGGCCGCCACCGGCAAGATGCCGCCGTTGCCCAGGGCCAGGCCGGCCAGCAGGTACACCGGGATGGGCGACAACGCGAATCGGCGTGCGGCGGCGCCCAATACGGCCAGGGTGGCCAGGAGGGCGCCGAGTTGGAGCAGCAGCGTCCCCGAAATCTGCACCGGCTCAGCCTTTGTCGATAATCTTCTCGACGCCCGCGATTCCGTCTTCGGTGCCGATGACTATCAGAACGTCTTGGACGTGCAGCATTTCGGAGGGCCCGGGTGAGGCGAGCACCTCCTCGTTGCGCACGATCGCCACGATGGATGCCCCGGTGCGGGTGCGCGCCCGGGTGTCGCCCAGCGGGTGATCGACGAACGGGCTGTCGGCCAGGATGTGCACCTGGCCCGTCTCGAGCCCGGGGATCTCGCGGGCCAGCTCGGTGAACCGTTCGGCGATCCGCGGCGCCCCCAGGATCTGGGCCACGGCTTCGGCCTCCTGGTCGCTGAGGTGCAGCAGCGGCCTGGCTTCGTCCGGGTCGTCGCGGGCATAGACGACGACGTCGAAATCGCCGCTGCGCCGCGCGATGATACCGATGCGATCGCCCTTCTGATCGGTGAACTCGTAGCGCAGACCGACCCCGGGGAGCAGCACCTCCTTGACGTCCATACCGTCAATCCTGACAGGTCGCGCGCCGCCGGTGTCGCCGGGCGCGGATCTTTTTGCCGCCCGAAAGTTAGTGCAGCTCGGCCGGTTGGGTGGGGCCACCGCGCGACCGGCGCCCCAGCGGCAGCAGCATCGGCACCTGTCGGCGGTAGTCGCGGTAGTCATCGCCCAGCGCGGCCACCAGGTCGCGCTCTTCGAATTGCGTGGCGATCAGGATGTAGCCCGTCATCACGATGGAGAAGAGCAGATGTCCGGCGGTCATGGTGGGTACCGCCCAGAACGCGATGACGAAGCCGAGCATCAGCGGGTGGCGCACCAGGCGGTAGAAGAACCTGACGCGGAATTCGAGGTTGGTGTAAGGCCTTGCGCGCCAAGCCAAATAGACCTGCCGGAGCCCGAACAGGTCGAAATGGTTGATCATGAACGTCGACGCCAGCGCGATGGCCCAGCCGAGCCAGAACAGCGTCCACAGCGCCAGGCGCCCGGCCGGCAGCTCCACCTTCCAGAGCACGGCCGGCATCGTCCGCCATTGCCAATAGAGCAGCACCAGCACGACGTTGGACAGCATCACGTAGGTGCTGCGCTCTATCGACGGCGGCACCAGCCGCGTCCACCTCGCCTTGAACCCCGGCCGCGCCATGACGCTGTGCTGGAGGCCGAACACGCCGAGCAGGATCATGTTGACCAACACCGCCTGGCCGACGGGCGCCGAGAGCCCGTGATCGACCGTTCGCGGCACCCAGAAGTTGCCCAGGAACGCGACGAGATAGAGGAATACGGCGAGAAAGAGCAGATAAGCGGCGGCGCCGTAGCCGACCGTCAGGTAACGCCTCATTAGCTGATTGTGCGCCTAGTCGACGCCCACACATATAGGGCATTTGCCTCAATTTCAGCCATAGTGCCCTCCATTTGGGGCAAACGCCTCATGTGGCGGCGCACGCGGTGGACCGACGATTACCGGTGACAGGTCAACCTCGAGAAAGTACGGAGACCAGATCATGAGCGAATCGACATGCCCAGCGATCGCGCTGCTGGGTGATCAACCGGAGCGGGTGCCGGATGGCGCACGGATCGACGCCGTGGACGTCAGCCGGCGCGTCAGTGGCCGCCAACTGCTGCACAACATGTCGCTGTCGGTGGAGCCGGGCGAACTGGTCGCCATCGCCGGCGGCAGCGGAGCGGGCAAAACCACTTTGTTGGAGGTCCTCGCCGGGCTGCAACCTCCGTCGACCGGAGAACTTCGCCACGGCGGCGTCGCGCGTCGCGCCGGCGTGGGGGCCGTCGCGAAAGTCGGCTACGTGCCCCAAGACGACATCATCCATCTCGAAATGCCGCTGCGCCGCACCCTGCGTTACGCGGCGCTACTGCGGCTTCCCGGCGGCACCACCGCACGGGAAGCGGAACGGATCGTCGACGAGACGCTGCACAGCCTCGACCTGGCCGATCGAGCCGACGTGCCGGTACGTCAGCTGTCCGGCGGTCAGCGCAAGCGGGCCAGCATCGCGGTGGAGTTGCTGACCCGGCCACGCCTGTTCTTCCTCGACGAACCCACCTCCGGGCTCGATCCCTCGACCGCCGCTGAGGTGATGCGGCTGCTGCGCCGGCTCAGCCAGCGCGGTGTCACCGTCGTCCTCACCACCCACGAACCGGCCGCCATCGACCAGTGCGACCGGGTGGTCTTCCTGGCCCGCGACGGCCATCTGGCCTTCACCGGTAGCCCGGACGCGGCCCGCCGCTATTTCGGCGTGCAAAACCTCACCGAGGTGTACGAGCGCCTGGCGGCCGAGCGCGCGCCGCGGACCTGGGCGGAGCGATTCGCGCAGAGCCGCAAGGCAATAGACGCCCGGCCCGGCTTCACTCTTCCGGCAGTCGCCGCCGCGGCGCCTAATGCCAACGGCACGGGCATGATCCGACAATGGTGGCTGCTGACCCGGCGCAACGTCGATGTTCTCGTCCGTAATCGGCTCACCCTGGCGATCCTGCTCGGCTCGCCGGTGCTGGTGACCGCAATGATGGCGACCTTGTTCAAACGGGGCGCCTTCGATCCGGGTGACGCCGCCGGCGTCGGCCCGGCCCAGATCGTGTTCTGGATTGCGTTCGACGGCTTCTTCTTCGGGCTGACCTACGGTCTACTTCAGCTCGTCGGCGAGATGGCCGTCTTCCGGCGCGAGCGCCTGGCCGGCCTCAGCGTGAGCGCCTATGTGGGGTCGAAGGTGACGGCGCTGCTTCCGCTTCTGGCCGGAGTGAGCACGGTGTTGCTGATAGTGCTGCGCGCGCTTGGTCGGCTCCCCGCGCTCGGGTGGCACGTGTACGCCTTGCTGTTCACCACGATTGTGATCGAAGCGATTTCGGCACTGGCGCTTGGCCTTTTCGCCTCGGCCGCGGTCTCCAACGCCGCGCAGGCGGCCCTTGCCCTGCCGATGCTGTGCTTCCCGCAGGTGCTGTTCGGTGGCGCCATCGTCCCCGTCGACCAGATGGCCACGCCCGGGCGCCTGATGAGCCTCGTGCTGTCCAACCGGCACGCCTTCGATGCGTTGGGCCGCGACCTGCAACTCGACCGTTACACCGCCACGTTGCCCGCCATGTCCGCCTACCGGCAGACCTTTGCGGGCGGCAACGCGGTCAGCCTCATCGCGCTCGCCTCATTCGCCGTCGTCCTCACGCTGGCCACCGCGTGGTTGCTGGACCGGCGATCCCGGCCCGGTGCAGCCACGCGATGACGGCCACGCCGGGCCCGCGGTCCTGCACCGGGACCGCGGGCTCGGCTGTCTGTACGTCCAAGGGGCACAACAAGGTTGAATTCGGCACCGGCTCAGGCTTGATGGACGAAGGCGTCGATCGGCTCGTCGTGTCCCCGCAGGTTCAGCGTGCGCCGCGCCAGGTGGGCCGTCATTTCGTCGGCGACCCCACCGGCGATCAACAACTCGCCACCGGCGGCGAGTTGTTGCATCCGGGCCGCGGCGTTGACCGGACGACCGAGTGCGGTGAAATCGACGACGGCCTCGCCGACGTTGCCCACGTACGCGATACCCGCGTGCACGGCGACGCCGACGTCCAGCCAGGGTCCACCCGCAGTGCCGTACCCGACCGCTTCGAGCAGGTCGACGCCCGCCTCGACGGCCCGTTGACGATAGGTGGGGCCGCTGATGCCTTGCACGAAAAACGCCATCACCTCGTCACCGATGAGTTTGTCAATCACCGCGTCATGGCGCAGCAGGGTTTGCGATGCGGCACAATAGAACCGGTTGAGCACCGCAGCGAAGTCCGCGGCGGCCCTACAGTGTCCCAGCGCCGTGGAGCCGCGAACATCAGCGAACAGCACCGCGATGTCGACCTCGGCTCCGCCTTGCGGCAGTGCATCGCAGCAGCGCATGCACAGGTTGGGATTCTTGCGCGACCGGCGGAAGCCGGCTACGGCGAAGAGCCGACCGACGGGTCCACCGAACGGGTTGTTGCACAGCTTGCATCGCGGCGCCGAGGGCAGGTAGCGAAACGCGTGCCTTGCCCTGACCAGGGAAGCGTGGCCGTCGGTGAGCACCCGGTTCCACAGCGCCGACGAGGGCGCCGGTTGCGGTTCCAACGGGACGGCCGCGGCGGCTGGGCCGGTGGCATTGCTGATCATGCGGAAATATTCGCCCAGATTCGCTCACCGGCACATGGGGCATTCACCCCAAACATCGCAGCGGGTCAGTTGGGTGCCCCGCCGGCCAAGCCGTGCCGGGTCGCGTACAGGCTGGCCCCGATCCGGTTCGAGACCCCGATCTTGGCGTAGATGTGTTCGACGTGATTACGAACCGTCTTCTCGGAAATCCACAGCGCCGAGGCGATCTCCTTGTTGGAGTGTCCCTGTGCGACATGGAGCAACACCTCGGCCTCGCGCCGGGTCAGCCCCGCCGGCCTGGCGGCTCTGCGCGACGGCCGATGGCCCGCGGCCTGCAACACGGCTTCGACCGCGTCGCCGTCCAGGTGGCCGCGGACCGCTTCTTCTCGCAGTTTCCCGGCCGCGGCGGCTTCGTCGCGCGCATCGCGATACGGACGCGGTTCCATTGAGGAGCAATAGCTTTCGGCGGCAGCGAGCAGCCGGTCGCGAACCGACAGGTCATCACCGCGCAGACCGTTCGGGTAGCCCGAGCCGTCGAGTCGCTCGTGATGGTTCACCGCGACCTCCCGGACCGCCTTCAGTCCGCCGACCCGGGCCAAAATCCTGCCGGTCAGATAGGGATGCAAATGCACCCGCTCGCGTTCGACGTGGGTCAACGCGCCCGGCTTTTCCCACACCCGGTTCGACACCCCGATGCGACCGAGATCGTGAACGTAGCCGGCCCGACGCAAGATATCGATTTCGTCTTGCGCCAGCCCGGCGCATTTCCCTGCGCTCTCGGCCAGCTGCGCGACGGCGCGTGAATGACCAAGAGTGAACGGGCATTTCAGATCCGCGAAGTCACCCATCGCGCACAGCAGCCGGTCCAGCGCGGGACCGCTCAGCGCTTCGCCCGGATCCGGAGCCAAGTCGGCAGCGGTCGACCAGACATCTTCGTGCTCGAGCAGCAGGTCGTCGGCGGCCGCGGTGAACACCGCGACGATATCCGGGTCAAACTGCTTGCCGCTACGGCGGCGAATCTCGGCGATCGCGGCGCTGGCGCCGTAAGCGCGATGGTGCACTTCGGCGATGTCGCAAATCTGCGCCACCCGCATGGCCATCGGTATCTGGTTTCCCGCGGCCCCGGCGGGAAGACCGCTGCCGTCCCATCGCTCGTATGCATAAGGCAGGGCTTGACACACATCGGCGCCCAGGCCGATCTCCTCGGCGAGTAATGCCGCCGAGAGGCAATGGGAGTGCACCAACCCGCCGAGATTCCCGCGTGCGTCCCAGAAAACTTTGGCCGCCAACCGGGCTCGTTTCGGCAACGTCGACCCACGGCCCAGATTGCTCATCAGGAAGCGGCGGTATGGCGCGCCGGACCAGTCGATGTAGTGGCTGTCATGTCGCACCGCGATGTCGTCGCCGAACCACTGCACATACTCGTGCGAGTCGGCGTGACAGCCGATCCACATCACCAGGGCCGTGTAAAAAACCGTCCCGCGCTCGCGCTCGTCGAGTCCGAGCCGCATCGCCAATCGCGAGCCCATCGCCGCCGACCGCAGCATGTGATCCATCGGCTGCCCGAGCCCGAGGTCGATCGCCAGAGATAGCGCGGCCAGGATGTCCGTCCGGGACACGGCTCCGTCGAAGGGCATGGAACTCGCCCCTTTCCCGACCCTCACCGGCGCGGCGTCACTGTAGCCACACACAAGCCGATGCCTGCTAAGCCTAGGGCATTGGCGTTGCTGCCGGGCCGAGAAACGTATTGGCGAGGTTGGGCGCGCGGCTAGCGGCGCTTGACCGACTTGGGTGGCTTGGCGCCGCGACCCTGTTGCCGCGCCGCGGCGCGCCGCTCGCGCCGGCTGGCACCCCCGGGAACCCCGGCCGGCGTCTTGGAATCGCCGCCGTTGCGCTGGACCGCCGCCGAGCCGTCCTCCGCCGGTCCGGAGTAGGTCATGGCCGGCGCTTCGTTGTCAATGCCCTTGGCGCGCAATTGGGTTGGGGCCTCTTCGCGCACGGCCGTCGCCGCGCCGCCCTGCTTGCCGGCCGCGGCGGTGGCGAATTCGGCCAGCCCCTCCGGGGCTTGTACCGGCGCGACCTGCGGGCTGGGCACCGCCTCGACGGTGACATTGAACAGGAACCCGACCGACTCTTCCTTCATGCCGTCGAGCATCGCCATGAACATGTCGTAGCCCTCGCGCTGGTACTCGACGAGCGGGTCGCGCTGGGCCATCGCGCGCAGCCCGATGCCCTCCTTGAGGTAGTCCATCTCGTAGAGGTGCTCGCGCCACTTGCGGTCGATCACGTTGAGCAGCACGTTGCGCTCCAGCTGGCGCATCGCGCCCTCGCCGGCGATCTCCTCGAGCTCGGCTTCCCTTATGGCATAAGCGTTTTCGGCGTCTTTGAGCAGCGCCTCGAGCAGCTCCTCGCGGGTGAGGTCGTCGAGGTCGGCGTCGGCGTCGCGGCGCGTCAGCGTCGCATGGTCGATGCCCACCGGGTACAGCGTCTTGAGCGCCGTCCACAGCGCTTCCAAGTCCCAATCCTCGGCGTAGCCCTCGGAGGTGGCGCCGTTGACGTAGGCGGTGACCACGTCGCGCACCATGTCCAGCGCCTGCTCCTTGAGGTTCTCGCCCTCCAGGATGCGGCGGCGCTCGGCGTAGATCACCTTGCGCTGCTGGTTCATCACCTCGTCGTACTTCAGGACGTTCTTGCGGACCTCGAAGTTCTGCTGCTCGACCTGGGTCTGGGCGCTCTTGATCGCCCGGGTGACCATCTTGGCCTCGATCGGCACGTCGTCGGGCAGGTTCAGCCGGTTGAGCATCGCCTCCAGCGCGGCGCCGTTGAACCGCCGCATGAGCTCGTCGCCCAGCGACAGGTAGAACCGCGACTCGCCCGGGTCGCCCTGCCGGCCGGAGCGGCCGCGCAGCTGATTGTCGATGCGCCGGGATTCGTGCCGCTCGGTGCCCAGCACGTACAGGCCGCCGGCCTCGATCACCTCGGCGGCCTCGGCGGCGACCTCCTCCTTGACCTTGGGCAGTTCTTCGTGCCAGGCGGCGTCGTATTCCTCGGGCGTCTCGACCGGGTCGAGGCCGCGCTCGCGCAGCCGCTGGTCGGTGAGGAAGTCGGCGTTGCCGCCGAGCACGATGTCGGTTCCGCGGCCCGCCATGTTGGTCGCGACGGTGATGCCGCCGCGGCGGCCGGCGACCGCGACAATGGTCGCCTCCTGCTCGTGGAACTTCGCGTTGAGCACGTTGTGCGGCACGCGGCGCTTCTGGAACTGGCGCGACAGGTACTCCGAGCGCTCCACGCTGGTGGTACCGATCAGCACCGGCTGACCCTTTTCGTAGCGCTCGACGACGTCGTCGACCACCGCGATGTACTTGGCTTCCTCGGTCTTGTAGATCAGGTCGGACTGGTCGGCGCGGATCATCGGCTTGTTGGTCGGGATCGGCACCACGCCGAGCTTGTAGATCTCGTGCAGCTCGGCCGCCTCGGTCTGGGCGGTACCGGTCATGCCGGCGAGCTTGTCGTAGAGCCGGAAGTAGTTCTGCAGCGTGATGGTGGCCAGCGTCTGGTTCTCGGCCTTGATCTCCACGTGCTCCTTGGCCTCGATGGCCTGATGCATGCCCTCGTTGTACCGGCGGCCGTAGAGCACGCGGCCGGTGAACTCGTCGACGATCAGGACCTCGCCGTCGCGCACGATGTAGTCCTTGTCGCGGTTGAACAGCTCCTTGGCCTTCAGCGCGTTGTTGAGGTAGCTGACCAGCGGCGAGTTGGCGGCCTCGTAGAGGTTGTCGATGCCGAGCTGGTCCTCGACGAACTCCACGCCCAGCTCGTGCACGCCGACGGTGCGTTTGCGCAGGTCCACCTCGTAGTGGACGTCCTTCTCCATCAGCGGCGCCAGCCGGGCGAACTCGAGGTACCAGTTGGAGGCGCCGTCGGCGGGGCCCGAGATGATCAGCGGGGTGCGGGCCTCGTCGATCAGGATGGAGTCGACCTCGTCGACGATGGCGAAGTTGTGCCCGCGCTGGACCAGGTCGTCGAGCGAATGCGCCATGTTGTCGCGCAGGTAGTCGAAGCCGAACTCGTTGTTGGTGCCGTAGGTGATGTCGGCGTTGTAGGCGACCCGGCGCTCGTCCGGCGTCATCTGGGCCAGGATCACCCCAACGTCCAGGCCGAGGAAGCGGTGCACGCGGCCCATCCACTCGCTGTCACGTTTGGCCAGGTAGTCGTTTACGGTGACGACGTGCACACCCTTACCGCCAATGGCGTTGAGGTAGGCCGGCAGCACCGAGGTCAGAGTCTTGCCCTCACCGGTCTTCATCTCGGCGACGTTGCCGAAGTGCAGTGCGGCACCGCCCATCACCTGCACGTCGAAGTGCCGCTGGTCGAGCACCCGCCACGCGGCCTCGCGGGCGACGGCGAACGCCTCGGGCAGCAGGTCGTCGAGGCTTTCGCCGTCGGCGTGCCGCTTCTTGAACTCGTCGGTCTTGGCCCGCAACTCGGCGTCGGTGAGCTTCTCGATCTCGTCGGACAAGGTGTTGACGTAGTCAGACACCCGCTTGAGACGCTTGAGCATGCGACCTTCGCCAAGGCGCAGCAACTTCGACAGCACGGTGTTGTCCCCTTTTGGGATGTGCCCCTGTTGGTAGGAGTCTTTTCTTGAGCGACTCCCATGGTAGGCGACGACCCCGTGGGTACCGCCGTAGCGGCGATCGCAAGCGCGGCAACGCCGGGCGTAGCGGGTCGCCGCCCAACCAGCCCCGTCAGGACAGCCTGATCAGGCCGTAGTCGTAGGCGTGCCGCCGGTAGACCACGCTGGGCCGTTCGGTCTGCTTGTCGTGGAATAGGAAGAAGTCGTGTCCGACCAGCTCCATCTCGTAGAGCGCGTCGTCGACCGTCATCGGCGTCGCCGGGTGCTCCTTGGTCCGCACGATCCGCCCGGGCTCGTGGTCAGGTTCCACGCCGTCGCGCTCGGCGGGCGCGGGCTGCGGCGCGCTGTCCGGCGGGACGGGTGGCACCGCGGTGGCCGCGGCCAGTGACACCGGGGTCTTGTCCCCGTAGTGGACCTTGCGACGGTCCTTGACGCGGCGCAGCCGGTTCTCCAGCTTGTCGACCGCGGACTCGAACGCGGCGTAGAAACTGTTGGCACAAGCCTCCGCCCGGGTCACCGGGCCGCGGCCGCGGGCGGTGATCTCCACGCGCTGACAGGATTTGCGCTGGCGCCGGTTGGGCGCGTGCTTGAGCTCGACATCGAAGAGATAGATGGAGCGGTCGAACCGCTCGAGCCGGGCGAGTTTTTGCGAGACGTACAGACGGTAATGATCGGGGATTTCAACGTTGCGGCCCTTGAACACAACATCGGCGGTGGTTGTCGGTGGGGCTTGCTCATCGGTGATGGGCGGTTGGTCCAGAATCTGACCGGAATCCACGGATAGCCTTGACATACGTGACAACTCGTTTCTCTTTTCACGTCGCACGCGCCCTGCGTGCCCGGCTGCTTGATGCGCCGACGAGGTGAGAGCGGTTCGAGACTGGCTACCGCCGCAGGCTGCCCGCCGGTGCAAGGTGTCGATTACTCACCCCTTCCCGCGGATGGGTCCCACCTGGAAAATCGCGACCAGTGAGTCAGACCGATGAGTCGTTCTTCGTTGTTCTCGACGTTAGCTCGTGTTCGCCTGCCGAGCCACTAATTTGGTCCGGCTGTTGCGAGTTCTTCACAACCTCTTGGCCGGCTCACGGGCTCGGCCTGGCGGCGGTGAGGTTCACACGGCGGCCAGCGCCAGCACCGCGGCGACCCGGACCCCGGCGGCGTGCAGGATGCGCACCGACTCGCGCGCGGTCGCACCGGTGGTGACGATGTCGTCGACGACCATGACTTCGGTGCGCGGCGGTGGGCCGCGCAACACCACCCGGCCGGTGATGTTGCGTTCGCGCGCGGCCGTGCCCAGGCCCACCGAGTCACGGGTCAGCGCCTTGAGCCGCAACGCCGCGACGACGGCGATCTCCGGATGCCGCGCCACCGCGGCGCGCGCCAGCCGGGCGACGGGGTCACCGCCGCGCCGCCGCGCGGCCGAGCGCCGGGTGGGCGCGGGAACGACGGTCAGCGGGGTGGGCACGATCCCCCACGACAGCAACCGGTGCACGCCGACGGCCAGGGGCCGCGCCAGCGGTTCGACCAGGTCCGCCCGGCCCCGCTCCTTGAGCGCCAGGATCGCGTGCCGGCGCGCGTTGGCGTAGCGGCCAAGCGCGAACACCGGGACCTCCGGGTCGATGCGCGGGGTCACCACATGCGGCTGGTCGGCCGGCACCGACAGCTCGGCGGCGCACGCGTCGCACCAGCGGGTCGACGGCGCCCCGCAGCCGCCGCATTCGGCCGGCAGGAACAGGTCGAGCATGGCGTCAGTGTGGCGGGTGGGTGTGACAGCTATGCGGCCGGGAGCTAGGCCGCCACGCGTGGCTTCCATCATCGCGGGCCAATGGGTTTCGACGGCGTGAAGATCACCGGCATTGACTCGGGCCCACTGACGAAGTTCGCCGGGCGCAGCGGCACTTCGACGCCATCGGCAAGCCGCAGGTCGGGCAGCCGGTCCAGCACGCGCGCGACCATCAACGAGAGTTCCGACCGCGCCAGCTGGTTACCCAGGCAAAAATGGGTGCCGAAGCCGAATGCCAGGTGATTATTCGGCTGGCGGTCGATGCGAAATTCGTCTGGGTTCTCGAACACTGTCTCGTCGAAGTTCGCGGACTCGAACAGAAGCAGGATTTTTTCGCCGACGCTCAGCCGGGTGCCGTGGAACTCGGTTGCCGCCGCCAGGGTGCGGCACATGTTCTTGATCGGCGAGGTCCAGCGCAGCATCTCCTCCACGGCTCCGGTCAGCAGGCTTCGATCGCGGCGCAGCCTTTCCCATTGGTCGCGGTTGCGCAGCAACTGTTCGATTCCGCCGGAGAGCGTGTGCCGGGTGGTCTCGTCCCCGCCAATGAGGATCAGTAGTGACTCGAAGATGATTTCGTCGTCCGACATCCTCCGTCCGTCTACTTCGGCATTCGCGAGCACGCTGAACAGGTCGTCGGTGGGCTCCATCCGGCGTTTGACGACGGCGTCCTTGGCGAACGCCGTGTAGGCGGCGAACGCCTCCATCACCGCCTGCACGGATGCCTCGTCGTCCGGCGACCGGGGACCGCCCACCAGCTCTTCGGACCATTTCAGCAGTGTGGCGCGCTCGTCGGGCAGCACGCCGAGCATGTCGCCGATCACCGCCATCGGTAGCGGCGCGGCGATGTCACGGACGAAGTCACAGTGCCCCGACTCGCAGACAGCGTCGATCAGCGCGTCGCACATCCTGATGATGGGCAACGCCTTGTTCCTTACCCGCTTTCCGGTGAATGCCGCGCTGACCAGCTTGCGGCGCAGGAGGTGGTCCGGGTCGTCCATGTCGATCATGTAGGGCATCGGTGGGTACGCCGGCCGAATTCCGCCGGCATTGGAAAATAGCTGCGGATTGCGTTCGGCGTCGAGGACCGCCCGATACGTCGCAGCCGCCGCGAGGCCGTTGCGGTCACGGCAAACTGGTTGGTTTTCGCGCATCCAGCGATACGCTTCGCGGGCGCGCCCATCAGCGTAGAAATGGCCGTCGGTGAGATCGATGTCGAGTGTGTGTTGCGTGGCATTCATGCGGCTTAACGCTATGCGTACCAACGATATTGGCGAAGCCGCCGCACGCGCCGCGGCGGCCGGGAAGCGAAGCTCGCTACCCCACCACCGCCTCGATCACGCTCTGCAGGCCGGCCATGGTCCGCACGGCGACGCGCCGCGCGGTCGCGGAGTCAATGGTCTCGAGCCATTCGGTCAGCCACAACTCGACACGGGGCCATACAGTTCGCTATCTGCTCATGCAGCCGAGACGGTTTGACTGTCCACTCGATCATCTCGGACGCCTTCTGGCCACCATCAGTGCTGCGCACACGATTCTCATTTCGCTGGGGCGGCGAGGCTGGCTCGTGACCACGACCTGCACGACATATCTGGGTATCGAAACCTCCAGACGCATTACGATTCCGCCCGCTTACGGGGAGTAAATATGATCGACACCGACGTTCAGAACTGAACCGAATGCGTTGCGCACTAAGGCCGATTCCGCGATCCGCGAGGACCGCGGTCCGATACCATAAAAATGTTTCATCTCGTGGCTAACTCGTCTCGAGAACAAAGGTGCGCAGCCGTTGCAGCACAAGTTCGGGTCGTTCCTCGACGATCCAGTGGCCGACGTCCTGGATGGTTTCAACCTCGAGGTCGGACATTCGGCTGTTGTAGCCACGCAGCAGCGTCGACGTAATCACCGGGTCTTTGGCTCCACGCAATAGCCGCACCGGCACATCGATGCGACACTGTGCGTACTGACCACGAAGCCAGCGCGGGATTTCCCGGCATTGGGCGGTGCGGTACCAGCGCGACGCGGCCAGCGCGCGACTGGGGTCGCCCATTAGCTGAATATAGAGCGGCATGTCCTCGGGGACGAATCCCGCGCCGAGCCAACGGCTTAACATTGCCAGGAAGCGCCCCTTGCTGTCGCCGATCAACCGTTGGCCGAGAACTGGCAACGACAAAGCAAGCTGGTACCACAGGCTCCACAGACCGCGCAGGAACGCGTCGTCAATCACATACCAAGGTCCAACCGTATTGAGTCCGAAGAAGCCGCGGACCATTTTGGGATGCCGCAGCATCAGAAGGAATGCGACCGGTCCTCCCCAGTCGTGGCCAACGAGATGCACCGGTCCCGTGTCAAGCCTTTCGAGCACGATCGCGAGATCGTCCGCCATATCGGACTTGTAGTACCGGCCGCGGGGCACCGAACTCCAACCGGCACCCCGCAAGTCAGGACAAAGCACCCGCAACCCATCCTCGGTCAGCGGTTGAATCAGCTGATGCCACAGCCACCAGTTCTGTGGGAACCCATGGATAAGCATCACCGTCACAGAGTTGGGGGCGCCTGCGTCGGCTACATGAATCGTGACACCATCGCCAACCTCGATGAACCGGTGCACGACCCCGTCGAGTTCGGGCATCGCGCTGAGCGCCATCACGCCGAGGCCGCCAGACTGTGTTCTGCCTTGATCTCCTCGGCGGCGCGCTCCCCAATGACGACGCAGGGCGCCATCGTGTTTGCACTCGTGATCCTCGGCATAATGGATCCGTCTGCGACACGCAGGTTTTCGATGCCATGGACTTTCAGGCTGCCGTCGACGACGGCCATCCGGTCGCGGCCCATCTTCGCCGTGCCGACCACGTGCCAGAAGGTGACCGCGGCATCACGTATGTAGATGACCAGCTCCCTGCCTCTCAGCGGTCCGGGCATGACTTCGCGTTTGACGAACGGACGCAGTGGTGCGGCATTGCCGACTTTGCGCATATCCTCGACTAACTTGCGAGCCAGCCGCAGGTCATCGGGATGCGACAGACCGTTGTGCACCACCCGGACGGGCTGGTTGGGGTCTGCGCTCGTCAGCTCGACTGCGCCACGGCTCCTGGGTCGCGTCAGGGCACCCAGCAGCATCCAACCGGTATCGGGCAGCCCGAAGCGGGCGATGTTCTCCGGACTCGAGAACAGGATCGCGCCTTGGCAGGCGAAGAAATCGGGCTCCGCACGCCCGCCGTGACTCGGCCAGAACAGCGTGGTGTCGCCGGAATTATGCAACGGCTCCTCGTCGGGTGATTCCCAGATGCATGGGATGCCGAGATGGTCCTGCAAGTTGCGGCCGACGCCAGGTGAGTCCTCGGCCACCGCAATTCCCAAGCGCCGCAGGATCCTATGGTCACCCACTCCGGAAAGCATCAGCGTCTTCGGGGTATGGATTGCACCCATTGACAGCACAACCTCGGCTTCGGCACCGAAGTGCCGGACTCGGTCCCGATACTCGACTTCGACTCCCACGGCGCGGCCGCGTTCAATGGTCACTCGTCGCACCAATGCAGCCGTCAGTACAGTCAGGTTGGGCCGGTCCATGTAGGGATACGTGTAACACCGAAAAATGGATTGGCGCTTGCCGCACCGCGTGCGCAGGTCCATGATCGCCGCGCCACCATTGCCCTCCATCATCTTTCCGTTCGGATTGTCGAAGCGGGCAATGCCGAGACAATCGGCGGCTTCTAACACCGCGGGACCCGCCGGATGCGGATTCATTTTCGGCTGCACGAAGATCGGACCGCCCGTGCCCCGGTATTCATTATCCGGGGCGCCTTGCCAGTCTTCGATGCGACGATAGACGTCCAACACGGACTGGTAGCTCCACGCGTCGTTGCCCGACTCCGCGGCGAAGAAGTCCCAATCCGACCGATGGCCGCGGGCCCAGGCCATTAGGTTGATACTCGAGCCGCCGCCCAGAACTTTGCCCATCGATAGCATGAGCCTGCGGCCGTTGAGGTACGGGTTCGGCTCGGCCTGGAACGCCCAATCCGTTGCGCTGCCCAGATTCGTATGCCACAGCGTCGATTCGGTGACAGACGGGAGGTCATCGGCGCCCCCGGCCTCTAACAACAAGACGCTGACTCCCGGGTCCTCGGCCAACCGCCGGGCGACCACGCAGCCGGATGATCCTGCGCCGCAGACGATGAAGTCGTAGGACTGCTTGAGATCGGCCGCCAATCGATTCTGATTCTCTCGAATTCGGCGGTGTCGTTCGTGATCAACGCTCTCCGGCCAGTGATTCGACATTCGTTCGTCCTTTCCGCTTGTTTCCCCTATTCAGTGGCCCGCGCTCTGGCCGCCGTCGATGTGCAGGACCTCGCCGGCCATGAACATCGCAGCTTCCAGGTACATGGCACGTGTCGACGCGTCCGTGAGGATGCGTTCGGCAGTGCCGGGGTCGGCGATATCACCCGCGACGGTTACGACTTCGGGGTGGGCCGATTCAGTGATAGTGCGAGAGTTGGCGATCACCCGACGGGCGTGTGTGCGATACGCTTCGACCAAGCCCGCACTAATGAGGCGCGATGCGCCGGTAATGATCGCGCCTTTGTCGCCACTGAATTCCATTGCAGTGGGCCTTTCCTATGCCGGCTAACCGACCAGCTCGCGCACGATGTCGGCGGCTGGGCCGGTCTTTGCGTGGCGGAAGGCGCCACCAGCCCACAGTGCGGTGGCGTGCGGGTCACCCAATTTCACCGCGGCCTGTTGAATCGGTGCGGTCATCAGTGCTACCTCGGGGAAGCCGAATACCGCTGCAGGTTCGTACATTTCGATGAAGCGGTTACGCAGTGCTCGTGCATATCGGCCGGTGAACGCGCGCGTCTGCACAGTCTCGGTGAACCGCGGATCTCGCAATGCGGCCCGATGCAGCGGATTGGTTGCGGCTTCGTCGGCGAGCAGAAACGCTGTACCGCATTGCACAGCCGTGGCACCCGCATCGCGCAGCCGACTGACGTCATCACGCGTACCTACACCTCCGGCTGCCACAACCGGACAGTCGAAGCAGTCGACCAGAACGGCAACCAGGTCCAGGAGCGGATCATCGGGCGGCACGGCGAGTGCGTCGAATGTCGCCCGATGCCCACCCGCGTTGGGGCCCTGCGCGATTAAGGCATCGACACCGCACGTCAGCGCAATCACCGCTTCGTGAACCGCGGTGATTGTGGCGACGCTCATGATGCCGAGACCGCTCAAACGCCGACACTCCTCCCCGCTCGGCGAGCCGAAGGTAAACGACACGACCTCGGGCCGCAGATCGCTGACCACATCGAGTTTCGCGTCCCACTCGTCGTCGCCATGACGCGGTTCACCAAGCGCCACACCGTAGCGTCGCGCTTCCTGCGCCAAGGCTGCCGCGAATGCAGTGAGCTGTTCCGAGGTGCACACCTGTCGCTGAGGCACAAACAGATTGACTCCGAGGGGACCTGATGTCAGCCTCCGCGCCGCGGCGATGGCCTCGGCTAAGTCTTCGGCTGACAGCGTGCCGGCGGCTAGGAAGCCAAGGCCGCCGCCGTTGGTCACCGCAGCCGCCAGCTCGGGCGTCGATGGTCCGCCGGCCATGGGCGCTCCCAGCACCGGAGCGCTGAGATCCGCCAACGCGAATCGGTCAAGCACAAGATACCTCCCGCACATTGGTATGTGATACCGACGAAAGCGCCTGGGCATCGACGATTACCACGCTGTTGTCCTCCAGACGGATCCAGCCGCGGTTCTGAAATTCGCGCAATATCCTGCAGACCGTCTCCGGCGCAACGCTGGTCAAAAGAGAGAAGTCCGTCAAAGTCAGGTCGTGCACAACCCGCACAACTTCACCCTCCCGCTGGCCAAATCGCTTCCTCAGCAACAACAGCTGATTCGCGACACGGCCCTGCACATCGCCGAAAGCGAAGTCCACCAAGGAGTTCATCGACGCCTTCACCCACCGCGCAAACAGTCGCAACACCTGATCACTGAACTCTGGGCATTGGGCTATCCAACCCCGAAACTGATCGCGTTGTATCGACACCGCGACGACCTCGGTGAGCGCAGTTGCCGTGATTTCGCGGGCTTCGGGGTCGAAAAGCATTAGGGCACCGAACATCTCTTTGGGGCCTAAAATGCTGAACACCATCTCCTTGCCCTCACGGTGACGGTAAGCGACCTTGACCTTTCCCGAGACGATGACGTAAACCTCACCGCCGCGGCTACTTTGAGTAGCCATGGCGGCCCGTGCCGGGAATCGCACTATCTCAAGCTGCTCGACCGCGGCGGACAGGATGCCCGAATCTACCTTGCTGAAGAGCCCTGACGCGATGAGCGCCTGATACGCAACGGAACTTTCGCTACCGACGCGCGACCCTCCTGCATGCGAATGACGGTTCAACCGATCCGGTGGGGTGTCCGCAGGATTGTTTACTCGGTCCAGTGTGCTGCTGCACAAACCGGCACAAGTCGGTGATGCCGATGAAGGAACGGCACCTAAACCGTTCGTCTGCAACGTATCTATTGACGCATTCCCGTCCGCGCCCAGCGAATGCCTATGCCTGGGCGCGGATCGCCGGAACATCGGCACCCCTAGCCATACCGCCGGCGACAGCACAGCGAGCGCAGTACGATTCATGAAACCTACGGTATGGACGTGACTGTAGATCGACTAGCCGCCACACGCAGCTCTTTGGCCGGTCCGCGCATACACGCAGTTACGCCATACCAATCCGCTTACCACGGGCTGCTAGGCACCGGCGGGTTGAATGCTGCTGCGACCATTCGGATCGCTTCTTGATTACTTGCGATCACAGCAATTCGAGCAGTCGTAAGTCGTTGACGTATTTAGCGATGATCGCCGGAGTGATGTGTGGGATGGCTTTACCTGGGCCGGTTTTGGCGTCCTGGACGGCTGCGCGGAATCGGTCGGTGGGGGCCATTGACCCGGTGGCGGGCTGTTGGGGTTTCTGGTAGTTGTGTAGCAGCGGAAGCAGCGAGGCGTTGCGCTGCTTTTCGGGCAAGCCGCGCAGCGCTGTCTCGAACCGCCGCAGCGATTCGGAGTAGTCGGCAATGCGCTCGATCGAGTATCCGGCCTCGACCAGCCAGTCGACGTACTCGTCCAGACCGATGCCCTCGTCGTACGGGTTCATCACGTGGTAGGTCTGGAAGCCGGACCCGTCCTCGAGGGCCCGGCCCCCGGGGACGACCTCATGGGTCCACGCGTTTGCAAGCGTGCCGACACGGCGCCACAGCTCGCGATAGGTGATGGTCTCGAACCGAGGCAGCAACTTTAGTAAGGTGCGGCCGGTCTGCGGGTCGTTGACGAACTCGACGGCGCGCTGCCCGAGCGCGGGCCGCTCCGCGTAGCCCTCCATCACCGTCTGCATCACCTGCGTCAGTCGCAGCCCCGGCCGCTGGATCGCCGCGGTCACCGCCGCGCTCGGCTGCGCAGCGGCGAACTGCGGATCAATGGCGGACAACTCGGCGATGCGACGCTCTAAGCGTTCTGCACGGGTTCAATCGGCATAACGGAACCTCTGAACGATCATGGGAGAAAACTGGCCGGGCGCCCAAAGGAGTAATTGCCAACCGACGCTAGTGAGGCGGCCGACGGCTGACTAGCCACTGCGCGCAGACCGCCGGCCTAAATGCGCACTGACACTCTCGGGACAGAAACCTGGTCCATCGCATGGCATTCCACGCGCCCGGGGATCCCAATAGCCGGTCCTGCGCGCCGAGACGGTCGACAATGGCTCGCAGGATGCGCAAGGTGGCCGAAGTAGTGGACGCGGTGGCTAGTCGACCTGCTGCCAGACCCCGAGCGATAGGTTCGAGACAGAATGCGCAGGTCTGACCTTAGCCATCAAGGATCGGAGTTGCGCTCAACTACGCTGTGTCACATGATGATTCCGCGATCAGAGCCGTCGGATAGCCGCGCTCACCGGTTCACGACCCGGCTGGCAAGCTCGACGCCCGGCATATGGTTCATGCGCAATGTCGGGACGCGCCTCGACCCGACTCTGGTGCGACTCAGCCGAGGTCGCTTGTCCTGCGTCGCTCCGTTTCATGCGCTGGTACTCACCCACACCGGCGCCAGATCCGGCATCAGCCGCACTTCTACGGTCGTGTATTTCACCGATCGGGGACGGGTGATCGTCATCGCATCTAACTTCGGCTCTCCCCAGAACCCGAGTTGGTATTACAACGTCAAGGCGAATCCCTTGGTGACGTTGGATGGCGGGTGCTTTCGCGGCCGATTCGTTGCAGAGGAAATCACCGGCACCGAACGGGACCGACTCTTCGGTCTGGTCCGAGGAGCCGCTTCCCCCTACGGTCACTACCAAGGCATAGCGGGTAAGAGATCCATCCCGGTCGTAGCCTTCATACCGGCGTCCTGATGCGGCAAAGATTGCATGTCAGTCAAACGAATTCAGACTGTTGCCAAAGGACAGCACAGCACGCAAGCGTAGGAAAGGCTGTAACGCACCGGTGCGGTTCACCAGCTGTGTACCGAGGTAGTCGGCAGCACCCGTACTCAGCTACAAATTTGAGGGGTTGGACCGTACCGCCAAATCTTGCGCGATAGGTACGAAGTGCTGTGCTCTGGGGGCTACCCGCGCGCTCGGGACCACTCTAACGTCGGGCCCAGTTGTATTTGCTCGTGCTTCGGCAGGATGCGGGCGATGTCGATCACGACGTCGTTCGCGGTAACGAAAAGTACGACCTACCAGTCTTAAACCTCGTGGCACTTATAGATTGAACGGATTGAACATGGCGAACATCAAGGTCGGGCTGGTGAGCGAGCCGCTGAATACCGTTCTGTCGCCCACCGCGATGGTCAAGGCAAACTACCTGTCCGCGGTGTCCAGCCGGATCGACTCACTGTGGGTGCCGGATCACCTCAATGCCATGCTGGCGCGCACCGTCGCGACACCGATGAACCTCGGAATGGCCAGACTTGTCCCGAAGGTCGACGCCTACCTGGAACCAAGGACAATCCTCGGTCACCTCGCCGCCCGCAACCGGCTCGGCCGGTTGCGTCTGGGTATTGGTGTGACCGACGCCGGTCGTCGCAATCCGGCCGTCACCGCGCAGGCCGCGGCCACGTTGCAGCTTCTCACCCGTGGACGGGCCATCTTAGGCATCGGTGCCGGGGAACGCGAAGGCAACGAACCCTATGGTGTCGACTGGCACCATCCCGTGGGCCGATTCGAAGAAGCGATCGCCACAATCCGGGCGCTGTGGGATTCACGGGGTGAGCTAGTCACCCGCGACTCGCCGTACTTCCCGTTAAGGGACGCGATTTTCGCAGTACCACCATACCGTGGACGATGGCCCCAGATCTGGGTAGCGGCACACGGATCCCGGACCCTGGGCATCACCGGCCGCTACGGCGACGCGTGGTTTCCGGGATTCCCGCAGACTGCGCAGGATTACGCCAACCGCTTGCATGTGGTCCGCACCGCGGCCTCCAATGCCGGCCGCGATCCCGTGAGCATTCTTCCCGCCGTCTGGCTGTTCGTCATCACGGGACGGTCCACCGATGACGTCTGTCAACGGTCTCTGAAAATTGACCCTCTACGGGTCTCTTAAAGTTGACCCGCTGTCGCAGCGAAGATTGGTGAGACGCACCGTTCAGTTCAACCAGACCCAGTTGTCGAGCTAGGAGCCGGGTAGCTGGTCAGTCAATATCTGCTGGATCAAGGGGGCGAGCATAGCGACCAGCGTGTCCATTTCGAGGTCGGCGATAGGCTCTACATGCGTGACATAGCGGGCGATGGCGACGCCGAGCAGAGTTGAACTGGTCAGCGCGATCCGCACATCGGGGTGGTCGGTCGGGAGATCACTGGCCAGTTTTCGGGTGACTCGGGCGCTGAGAAAGTCTCGCAGCAGTTCGGCGGCGTCGGTGCTGGCGAAGGCAGACCGCAGCATGGCTTGCACCGGGGCACTGGATTCGGGGTTTTCCCACAGGTTTAGGAAGGACCGGACACAGCGCTCACCCAGACCGTCTACGTCCCCGTCGAAGACCCCCTCGATGTGGTCTCCAAACCAGGTCGGCAGATCGAGGGTGGCCGCGAAAAGCTGCTCCTTATTGCCGTAGAAGTGCCGGATCAGTGCCGGGTCGACGCCGGCTTGGGCGGCGATGCCTCGGATGGTGGCTGCCTGATACCCCTTGGCACCGAACTGATCCCGCGCGGCATCGAGGATGGCGTCCTTGGTCCCGCTGTCGCCGGGCCGGCGTCCACCGGGATTCTTCGCCACAGAATCCTGTTGGTGTGGTGCCGGTCCCGGCGTCGGCGATGTCACTGATCTCTCATTTCTGCGATGACCGGCTGCGGTTTAGTCTGACGGGAGCACGGGTGCCCGAAGGTGGGAATCGTAGCGTCCGCCGGTGTGGATGATGTGGCGGCCAGGGTTGGTGGTGGTCGCCTTTTCACCGGCCGCTCCGATCGTGGTCTGAAAATCTCTGCCGGCGACCACGATTCGCAGTTTCTCCCCGGCGTGCCAGCGCATCGCCATCGGCCAGATCTCGATGTCGACGGCCACGATCTCCCCAACCTTCAGCGGCTGAGGGTTGTCGTAGGTGTGGTACGGCGCCAAAGGGGTGCTTCTGGTGGCGTCGAGGGCACGGTGCGACACCCGCAGTTGGCCCTTGGCACCGTGACTGGACAGGCCTGGAAAGACGTCGGGCACGAGGACGGTGCCGTCGGCACCGGTTTTCTGGACGGCGACGTACAGGTCCATGTCGTCCTCGCCGTCGGTTTGCACCCACAAGCGCAGCGACATCGGACCGGCGATCGTCAGGTCGCCGAAATCGGCTTCGAAAACCGCGGATTCGCTGGCCGCGACGTAACTCACCGACGCTTCCTCGATCCCGTCGGCTTGCTCGCTGATCGTGGAGTGCGCCGCGTCAAGGTAGAAGCTGCGCTCGATGGCCGCAGGCGGGGGGAACGCGGTCTGCGGCATATCGACCACGTCGTCGTGCCCAGGATCGTAGATGGCCATCCGCACGCGCGGTGTCTGCTCCCACCCGTTGTCCAGGCCCTTGAGCACGTGATCGAAGAAGCGGCGCAGGTCGTCCTGATGGGCGTAGAAGTCAGGCCACTCCTGGGTGTTGTGAATGCGCAGCCACGTCTTGGTGGGGTCGAGGGTGGCGTAGGCGCGCAGCGTGCCCCGGGTGTGCAGCGCATTGGTGTAGCTAGCCACCACGTAGGCCGGCACGTCGATCACCTCGGTGTGGATGCGCTTGGTGTCCCAATACTCGTTGAACAGAGGGTATTTGGTCATCATCGCCGGCACGTCCTCGATCTTGTTGCGGCCGTACTGATGAGAGACCAAACCTTCGATGAACGTGGGCTGCGGTATGCCGCCGAGGTAGGTCAGCTCGCGGTAAACGTCACTGAAGCCCTCCCAGGGTGCGATCGCCGCAAGGTGGGGCGGTCGCTGCACGGCGGTCAGCCACTGCGCCACCCCGAGCCACGAATTGCCTGCCATCGCGACCTTGCCTGAACACCAGGGCTGGGTGCCGATCCACTCCACGGTGTCGGCGGCGTCTTGGCCTTCTTGGGGGGAGAAGACTTGGATGTCGCCGTGCGATTCGTAGGCGCCGCGGGCGTCGGGATTGACCACGGCATAGCCGTGCGCGCACCAGTAGGCCGGATCGGGGGCTTCCCACTTCTGCAGACCGGACACCGCGTCGTGAGGCACTCCCGCGCGATTGGGGAAGGTATCGAGTGTGATGAACCCTCCCTGTTTGCCGTAGGGGCTCCACGCCATGATTGCCGGTACCGGGTCCTCGGTGAGCGGCCGGAACACGTCGACGTAGATGATCGTTCCGTCGCGCAACGCGACCTCGACGTCGCGGTCCAGGCGGATGTCACAGGACAGCGCCCGCCCGCCTGGTGCGTGGGTCGACCCGGCTTTTAGGACCGTGGTGCCCGGCTGGAAGCCGCGCCACTTGGCCTCCGGAAGTTCAGGGGACGGGGCTGGTCGGAAAGCGACAGGAATGTTCGTCATTTTTCTCCTCAGCGCTTGTGGTGGTCAGTTGGCGGGCGGGGGCACTGCCGGCGGGTCCAAGGGGACATCGGTGGTCTTGAGGAACATCGCGGTCATCACGTAGTGCCCGATGAGCAGCGTGAAGGTGGCAATCTGATCGTCGGTGAAGTGCGGTTGCACCCCCTCGACGGCGGCCGGGTCGCCGAAACTGGCGACGACGTCATCAACGAAGCGCAGCAGCGCCGCGGTATCGGGCGCGAAGACGGTGTCCAAGTCGCGCGCCAGGTCCAGAGCGGCGGCCACCTCAGCATCAGTGCATCCGGCCACACGGGCCATCGGCTCGTGCTGCACCCGTTCGAATTCGCTTCGGGTCAACGCGGCCACCCGCAGAATCACCAACTCACGCTGCCGGTCCGAGAGCTGGTCATTGTCGCGGAACGCCATGCCAAATGCCCAGAACGGCCGCATGTTGACTCCGGTGCGCGACAGCATTCTGATGATGTTCGGCGCCTCGACACCAGCGGGCAATAGCCCGGTGAAGTCCACGCCGGCGATGTCGGGAACCCTCATTTCGCTGCGTCCTTACCGAACTTCTCCAGCTGGGCCGCCTCGGCTGCCAACAACGCGGTGGCGAAGATGCCCTCCTCCTGCTGAGGTTTCGGGAAGCGCTTGTCGAGGTGGTGGAACGCGACGCTGGTGTTTTGCAGCAGCAGTTCGTTCGGCAACTTGCCGTAGTACGGCGAGTACTCGATGGCCTCGAGCACCGATCGGCCGTCGTTGAAGGCGCGGGTTGCCGCATCAAGGGTGTTCTGCAGGTACTCGGTGACCGAGTCGTACGCCTTCGCGCGGTCATCACCGGTCAGGAGGGGGCCGTGACCGCACACGATGGTGCGGGCGTCGAGCTTGCGGATGACATCGACGGCCTCGATCCAGCGGTCCAGCGGGCCGTCCCAGCACACCGGCGTGCCGATGCCCGCGCCGAAGAGGTCCCCGGTGAACACCACGTCGAGTTCGGGGACGCTGACGATGAGGTCGCCGGCGGTGTGGGCCGGTCCGAGGTCGATCAGCTCGACCTGCAAGGCACCGACAGTCAGAGTCTTGCGGCCGGAGAACGTCACGTTGGGCTTGCGCACCCGGACGGGCCGGAAATCGAACTCCGCGCCGTAGGCCGCCTTGATCGGCGCGAAGTAGCTGTCCGGCTGCTCGCCGCTGACCGTCGTGGCCACGAACAGGTCCACCGTGCTCTGAAACATCTTGGCCGTCGCCGCCTCGGTGGCGATGATGTCGACGTCCTCACCGAACAACTGGTTGCCGTAGATGTGGTCACCGTCGCTGTGGGTGTTCACCACATACTTCACCGGCGCATTGGCGGTGATCGGCTCGATCGCCTCCAGGAATGCCCGTGCGTGGTCGAGATCGAAAAGCGTATCGATGATCAGTGATTCCCCGCCGTTGGTGATCAGCCCCGCGTTCGCGGTGCCGCCCCCCATCCCGGGTCCGTGCAGCCACGCGTACGCGCCGCCGCCCAAATCATGCAGACCCCGTGTGTGCGGATACGTCTTCTCTGACACAAGTCCTCCTCCAATTCCACAGGCCCGATCCCTTGCAGGCACCTGCGTCGGTGTTCGAGCGATCAAACCGCATTAACTCCACGAGTGTAGAACTCCACGCTTGTGGAACACAAGCGGATTGCCGATTCGCTGCCAGGGTGGCCATCCGGCGAAGCAACATTCGAGGTCGATCATGAGCTTGGCATCCAGCGGCCGGCGACATGTTCCACGAGGAGGGCGTGGGGCGCGCTTCTACACTCACCGCTGGTGTGGGGCTCAGCTGCCGTTGGTGCGGTTCTTGCCGAGGAGTTCGCGACGTGTACGGGTGCGGTAGGAGTCGCCGGTGAGGGTGAGCACTTCAGCGTGATGGACGAGGCGGTCGATCATGGCTGCGGCGACGACGTCGTCGGAGAAGGTTTCGCCCCAGCGGCCGAACGGCAGGTTCGAGGTGACCATGATCGAGCCCTGTTCGTAGCGCGAGGCGATGAGCTGGAAGAACAGGTTTGCCGCGTCCTGGTCGAACGGGATATAGCCGACCTCGTCGATGATGATGAGCTTGTAGCGGCGGACCTTCTTCAGCTCGGCCTCAAGCTGACCGGCGTGATGTGCCCCGGCCAGCCGGGCGATCCAGTTGCTGGCGGTGTCGAAGAGTACCGAGTAGCCGGCGTGGGCAGCCTTGACTCCGAGCCCGATGGCGATGTGGGTTTTGCCGATCCCAGGCGGACCAAGCAGGATGACGTTCTCGGCCTTCGGCACGAACATTCCGGTTGCCAAGTGCGCCAATACGTCTCGCCGCAAAGAGGGGAGATGGTCGAGGTTGAAATCCTCCAATGTCTTGACCGCCGGGAAGTGCGCGGTGCGGATACGCATGACGGTTCCGGCGGATTCGCGGTCTGCGAGCTGGCGTTGCAGCAGTGCGGCGAGGTACTCCTCGTGGGACCAATTGTCGTCGCGTGCTTGATCGGCCAGGCCCTCCCAGCAGCGGCCGATGGTGGGAATCTTCAATGCGCGGGTTAGGTAGGCGATCTGGGCGGGCAATCCATCGGAGGGTATCGACGCCAACGGCGGGGTGTCGGCAGGCATCGGCGTGGAGAGCTCTGGAGAAGGTTGTTTCTGGGTCTTCGGCGCCGTGGTCACGAACGTGTCCTCACATTGTTGGGGTGGAACCGAATTCGACACCAAAGGGCGTCGTAGTCCGGTAGCGCACGTAGCGCTACCGGGTGACCGTCACCGTGATGACGGCGGCTTGCGGCAACGCGGCTGGCACGTTGGTCGGTCAGCGCGGTGCGCAGCCCCGCGGCGGTGGCCACGTGGCTGGGATCGGTGATGACGGCGTGGCTGGCCCAGCACCTCTGGTGACGAGCAACGACCTGGCCCTCACATCGCGCCGTGACCTCCTGCGGCGAGGCGGTGATGTCGACGAATCGGCCAATGACCCGAGGATCGACCGAGTAGTCCACGGCGTCGACACGGACGTAGTAGTCACGCGACAACCGGACCCGATACGCCAGGCCAACCGACGGGCTGATGGGCGGGAGCGCCAGCATCGCCTGAGTGTCGGTTTCGAACAGATCGACCGGTCGGGCACCGATCACCCGAACTGCACGAGTGTTGGCTTTGATCAACCACTTTGAGAGTCGATCGTTGAAATCCGATGGGGAGGCGAAGTGCCGCCCCGGAAGGAACGAGGTCTCCAAGTAGCCGTTCATGCGCTCGACGAGGCCCTTGTATTCCGGATCTCGGGGCGGGGCCAACTGGATACGAGTGGCCATCGTGCCGGCGAACGCCGCCGCCGCCGCAGACACCCGCCCAGTGCCTCCAATCGCGGCCTCGCGGTCCCACACCAGCGTCTTTGGCACTCGGCCCCAGCCACATATCAACGACCACATGCCGGACAAGATGTCCCCGCCTTGGCGTGAGGGCAGCATCACCGCGTTGATCATGCGAGAGAACCCCAACACCATCACCAACACCGGCAGCATGCGGTGCTGGCCCTCGCCGACACAAATCCGCGGCTCGGGAAACCACAGATCGCATTGGGCGATCTCGCCGGGCCGGTAGACGAACCGGTCGACCGGATCGATCCCTACGTACTCGGGGCGGATGCGTTGCAACTTCTTCTTCAGCGGCGACATCGAATGCGGCCATCTGATCCGCTCGGCGATCACGGGCGCGGGCATCTTCGGCCACTCCACGAGCAACGCCCGGATCTGCGACTCGTAGGCATCTGCCACCGAGCCATGCGGAGGACGTTGGTACTGCGGTGGTCGATCAGAGGCCAAGGCCGCTCGCACCGTGTTCCGCGAGACACCCAGCCGGCGTGCCACCTCGCGGATCGGCACCCCCTCGGCCCGATGTAATCGCCTGATCTGGGCCCAATCCTCCACCGAAATCACCCCTCCAAAAGACCATCGGGTGGGTCAAACTTGCGGGACCCGTGGAGGTCTACTTTTCAGGGATCGTCAACAGACGTCGACGCGGTGCTCGATTCCGATATCGCAAAATCGTTCGCTCTCAACATCTCCGCCAATTTCTGGGCGCGCCACGGTGCCGAGCACCCGTTTGGAAACGACTTCGCCGGCTTCTCCGATGCGCTTCCGCAGACCCTCGATGCTGCGACCGTGCTCGCGGCGGCTGCCGCGGTGCCTCGAAAACTCATGAGGGCGGCCTTCTTGACGGGCACTCCGGACGACATCATTGACCAAGCCGCGGTGTGGCGCGACAGTGGCGTGCGCTACATCGTGCTCTGCAACCTGAGCGTGCTGCAGCCAAGCCTAAGTCGCGCGCTCTCCGCCGGTATCCCGCTGCAACGGATCCTGCGTGGGCTGCAAAAGCTGTGACAGCGAGACCGGCCTTCAGTATGCGCACCGACAGGCGTGCCGACGTGCAGTGGCGGATCTAGGCAATAAGTCTCGGCTGTGTTCTTGCGGAGCCGCCTGGACGACGCAGAGTCACGGCGGGCATCTCGCCATAGCGAGCTGCATACGCGGCAGCGAAACGGCCCTGATTGCTGAATCCCCAACGAGATACGATCGACGCCACCGTATCGACCGATGGATCGGATTGTTGCAACTGCTGGTGGGCGCGTCGCAGACGGACCTCCCTGAGGTAGGCCATAGGCGTAGTGCCGACGTGAGCTCGGAAGCCCTGCTGCAGGGAACGCACGCTCACGTAAGTGCGCGCGGCCAACGCAGAAATCGTAAGCGGCAGTTGAGCTTCAGTCTCGATGATGTCGATTGCTGCCCGGACAGCGCGCGGCGGCGGCTCGGTCGCTTCGCCTTCTAGGGCCGCGCGATATGAGTGGTCTGTGGCCAGCAAGAAGCCGCGGACCAGGCTGTCGACGAATGGCATCCCGGCGATTGGCTGATGCACGACGCTGCGAGGCCGGAAGAGCTCCTCGGTGAACAGCGACACCATGGTGATCCAGCTACGAACGGCTTGAGAAGTGGTCCGCATGCTGGGTTGCAAGTCGATTGGGGAGCTGACCGAGCGCCCGAGGGCATCCCCGAGAGCCTCCTCGACAGCGTGGCGATCCAACATCACGGCCAGCAGGCGGCCGACGTAGCCTGAGATGCCGGCTTGTCCCTCGGGCCGATAAACCGGGACGGAGCCAGGTGCGGCACTTGAGAAACGGCTATTCATCTCGGCCGACGTCGCGAGCGGCAGAGCCACGTGGTAGTGCGGGCGAATTTCGCCGCCGTTCACCCATACTTCGTCGTGAAAACCTATGTCAAGTACGTTAATCGGACCGAGACAACGCCTGCGGTGCGTGAAGGAAAAGGACCTTGTGTCTCCTAGCGGACCAATATCTGGCCACCAGTAACGTGAAGACTCGAGCCGGCCGTGGCGTAGTTCGGCGAAGTCATCCAACGAACGCACCTCAACCCACGTATTGGTGTCTTCCGTCGAGGCCGTTAGCGCGCTCTGCTCCCTCATGCGCATCGCATTCTCCTGCGTTCTGCGCCGATCACTTTCCGGCGCAACGTCTTCACCGGCGGTTCACCGTAGCGGGCGCTGTGGGCGGCGGCAAACCGGCCGAGATTGGTGAAGCCCCACCGGTACGCAACCGAGGCCACGGTGACCGTGGATGGGTCGGACTCGAGCAAGTTCTGATGTGCTCGACGCAACCGCACCTGGCGTAAATACGCCATCGGCGAGATCTCCAGATGACGTCGGAAACCTAGCTGTAGCGAACGAGCGCTGACGTGACAACGCGCGGCGATCAAAGACAGCGTCAACGGCAGATGTGCTTCCGCTTCGATGATGTCGACCGCGGTACGAATCGCACGAGGCGCGACCAGCCGCGGATCTCCCGCGAGAGCGTCACGGTAGGGATGCTCAGCGGCGAGTAATAACCCGCGCACGAGGCTGTCGACAAACGGCATTCCGATCAGCGGTTGATTCAACAGACTTTCCGGCCGAAAGAATTGCTCCTTGAATAGTCCCAACATGTTGATCCAGCTCTGGGCCGGTGCCGTAGTAATTGGCAAGATGGGCGTGAATTCTATTTGCGAGGTCACCTGCCGACCCAATGCATCGCTGAGAGCATCATCGACGGCGGAACGATCAATGTTGAAACAGATCAGATTGGCGCCTGCCACCCATCGCGTTTCGCGATGATCCTGCGGAGAGAACACGGCGGCAGTGCCGGGGCCGGCGGGGGCACGCTCACCCTTTTCTACACACTCCGTACGGCCCGCGCTCAGCATAAGAACCCGGTAATTGTCGCAACCTTCACAGCAATCCATCGACATGTCGGACCCGACGACGATTTCGGCGAGCGTGACTGGCCCCATGCGACCGGCCCGCTGTACCAATGCAAACGAATCCGGGTCGCTCAGCAGATGGAGGTGGCGCCGGCCGCAGCACGCGACGGCAAAGTCTTCGAACCTCGTGGCTCGCGTCCATGTGTGCCTTCGCGACGCGCCTGTTATCGGTCGTTCCGCCACTGCGTCCTCTCCCTCGCTTTCTGCGGCCACACCTCGTCCACACTGCGCACCTAACGGTAACGCCGCTAGCCTCGATCCGGTATGGCGCAGCAGGGCGTATGCGCAATCTGGCCAGAATGGCGCGCGATGTGGCTAGCCGCCGTGCGAGCCCTGGACATCCAATTGCATGGTGGAAGGCGACCTGGACGAATGGCTCACGCGGCTACCTCACTGATCTGTGTGCATTTGACAGGCGATGTGGAAGTAGTCCTTGGGAATGTGCCATATGACCATGCGTAGCCGGCCGGCATAAAAACTACTCGAATCACGTACGTTCTGGACGCCCACGTTGGTAGTTATGAATTCGAATGGCAACGGGTTGCGAAGAAAGTGCTCCGGCATCGCAATCGGCATCACCCGAAAAATTCTCTTCAACCGCGGCGGAGCCAAGCATTATTGCGGAGGCCGATCTCATACCCTGTAGCCGGTCACTGGAACCTGGCGCTTGATAGCAGAACGCGGTACCGTCCGCCGGCGCCATCCAGTTCACGTGAGGATAACGTCGCAGCCTGTGCCGGGCCACGCAGCGCGGCTGTTTGCACGAATTGTCCACCGCGGTGCGCGAACCGGACAGAGAACCTCTGGGGCATCATCCCGCCATCAACGACGAATCTTCGTCGTCCCGGCGCCGGTGGTCGCGGCGATAGGTGAATGTCTTTCCTTCGGGTTCGTGCGTCACACCGCGCGCAGTCCAACATCGCAATCGACCACCAGCCCTTGCGCTCGCCGTCTGGGCGCTTGCGCCGCGTGGATACCCGAAAGCATGTTGTCTCCCTAGCGTTACGCGTGTAGTACGAAAACGACACCCTGGGAGGTGAATTGTGTCTATCCTTCGTGATCCGTTGGTCGCCGATTCGGACGCATCAGCGATTTGGCATCGGGTGAATAAGATCGACCCCGTCATCCGCGAGCACAGCGACGAAGCGGAAACGGCCCGTCGCCTTAGTCAACCCGTCGTTGATGCTATGCGGTGGGCCGGTGTGTTCCGGATGGCGATGCCCGCCGCATGGGGCGGCCCCGAGCTTGACGTCTGCACCCAGGTCGAGGTCATCGAGCGGTTGGCCAGGGCAGACGCGTCCGCGGCGTGGTGCGCCATGATTGGCATGGAAAGCGGGTTCTTCGCTTCATACATCGATGAGTCCGCGGCGCGTACTCTCTTTCCCGAATTGGACATGATCAGTGCGGCGTTTCAAGGTCCGGCCGGCCGCCTCGAAGCGTGTGAGGGCGGTTACCGCCTGTCGGGGCGATGGCCGTTCGGCAGCGTGGTCACACACGCTGACGTCATCGCGGGTGGCGCCATAGTTACCCAGGACGGTCGGCCACGACTCAACCGATCGGGTAAGCCCGAGTACCGGGTCGCGATGCTGCCAGCCGAACATTGGGAGATACTCGACACCTGGGATCCAGTCGGGCTGGCCGGCAGCGGCAGCCACGACTATGCGATCAAAAACGCCTACGTTCCAGAGGAATACACCTTCCTCCCTGGACAACACCAACGGCCCGAACCCTTGTACGCCTGGTATGGACTGCTGCCCGCGTGCGGTGTCGGCGTCGCGCTTGGCGTGGCTGCCGAAGCGTTGGATAACGCGCGAGAAACGTTGCAGACCAAGGTCAGTAAGGTGACCAGCCTTCCCGCGAAGGAGGACCCGGTCGTTTTGGCCGGCGTGGCAAGGGCGGCGGCCATGATAGGTGCGTCCCGAAGCTACATCTTCGACACACTAGGTGACGTGTTTGCGACGTTGCAGGCCGGGAACGAGCCTTCTTTTGACCAACGCGCCCGCTGGGCAGGTGCCGTCGTCCACGCCGGAACATCCTGTCGTGACGCGGTACAACTCTTAGTCGATGCGGTCGGCGCGGGGGCGTTACACCGGTCATCTCCGCTGCAACGGCAATTGCGCGACCTCAACATGGTGGCCCAACACGCGCTGACAACAAAGCGAGTATGGGACTGGTCGGGGGCACTGTATTTCGGCACGCAGCCTCCGGTCGCCGTCTACTGACGCGCGGACCGACGAGGGTCGTGCGCTAATACCACTATGGTTTGGTTGCCTTGAGGCCATAGAGAACCGGAAATCGCGGTTCGCATTCCGGCATCACCCACCATCCATTGTCCGTTCGGACCATCTGCGGCCAGCGCTGCCATGGAAGAAGGCTTGTTTCGGTGAGGCTTTCGATGGTCAAGCCGGCTTGTGCAATTGCGGTGATGACGTCGCCTAAGCCGTGTGGCCACTCGTAGTGCAATGTGTCGCCAGCCAGCGGCGGACCGTCGGTGTAGCTATGGCTGCCGTCACGTTCGACGGCACCGCCCCCGCCGAGGTAGTCATGACGAATCACCAAGTCGCCGGGAAGGTTTGGGGATTGAGTAGGGCCGAGCGCGTTCAACAGCGGATGAAATTCGACCAGGTAAAGGAAGCCGCCACGCTTGAGTAGAAGCGCTACCGTTTGAGCCCATGCCGTCAAGTCAGGCAGGTAACATAGGGCGCCCTTGCCCGTGTAGACAACGTCGAAGCGTTCCGCTCCCAGTGCCTCGACCGCAGCATAGACGTCGGCGTGTACGTACTCGATTGACAGGCCCGCCTTGTGTGCAATCCGCCGCGCCTCCCGCAAAGAAGCACCCGAGAAGTCCAGTCCGGTGGTCCGCGCGCCCTCGAGGGCGAAAGCCATCGTTTCCGTCCCCAAGTGGCATTGCAGATGCACGACCTCACGCCCTTCGACTTCGCCGAGGTCTTGCCACTCGAAGGGCGCGAACCAGCTCATCGGATCGCGCTCACCGATGCCGTAGAACGCGCTGAGCGCATGGATCGGTGCCCGCGCATCCCAATTCCGCTGGTTAGCAACAAGCTTCATCCCAGCATCCTTGCCAAACATCCCGTTGATGCCGTACCGCTCCATCTCCTCCACCTCAGAACACGCATGCTCCCGACCGGCTCTGTCACATCAGTTGCGCAATATCATCTGGTATCCATAGCTCGTACGCCGGCCGGAGCCTCGCGCGCCTCGCTCGTAGGACGAGCGAGGCGCGAAGATGATCTCGCGCGTCACAGTGCGGCAACCTTCTCGACGATGTCGACCAATGCCCCGGGTTGTGACAGCATCGGCGAATGCCCCGCCGAAAGGCGCTCGATCCTGTCGGCACGACGCGCCATGGTTTCTTGCCAAGACCGCGGACCGGACTGGTCGCGTTCACAGATGACGTAGGTGGAGGGGACGTATCGCCACGCCGCCGCGGTGACGGGGTCGGTGAACGCGGAGAAGGTGCTTGGCAGCAGTCGGCTTTCCGCCCAGGCGGCAGTCCGCGGGTCGACGTCGTTGTAGAAAACCTCGAGGGGGCGCCGCGCGGTAACGCTGTCGCCGTCGACTCTGAACCAGGATGGGATTCGTCCGCCGACTGAGCCCAAAAGGCTTTCGCCGACTTCGAGTTGGAACGCCGCAACATAAATGATGTGACGCACTTGGGGCAGTTCGTGGGCAATCTGGGTGACCGGTATTGCCCCGTATGAGTGTGCGACGACGATCTGGGGGCCATTCGTCCGGCCGAGGACTTCGCTAATGACTTCCGCGTCGGCGTGCATACCCGCCCTGGGCTCGACTTCTGGTGCCACACTTGGTAAATCGACGGTTTTCATTCGCCACCCTCGCCTCGCCAGCTGATCAAGTACCGCCTTCCATACCCACGATCGGTGAAAAGCACCGTGCACAAACGCCAGCGTCGGCTGGTCACTCACAGAATCGCCTGCCATTAGACGACTCCAGGTGATTCGAGATGCGTTGACGAGGCTTGCCCGACGTTGTGACGCAGCAGCGTGCGATCGGCGCACCCGAAGCGGTAGTTATATTCCATGACGGCGACGTTAGGAAGGGCATCGCAATACGACTAGCCCCGGAGCGTGCGCTCGTGGCCAGCCGACGCAGCGAGAGAGGTGCGCAACGTGCAATGTCGCTCAATCGTGCGGCCGCAACATGCGAATCTTCGCACTTGGCAATCCCACCGCTTCAGCCGTTCTCCTCACTGACGGCTCCGGTCGAGCGCGGCCATCCTCGATGGGCCCGCGTAGTTGAGGCAGAAATGGTCGCCTTACTTCAGATTGAAGCCGGCATCCACCGGCAAAGTGACGCCGGTGATGCACCGGGCAGCTGGGCCGCACAGGAAGACCATCGCCTCCGTGATGTCGGCCGGCTCGATGACCGGTACCGGAAGCAGGTTTTGGAACCGTTCAGTGAATTCTGGATGTTCGGCAGCGAACCGGGCAACCTGTTCGCTCATGGCCATCGGGGTAGCAACGGTACTCGGGTGCACGGAGTTGACGCGAATATTCTTCTCGGACAGCGTGTGTGCGAAATAGCGCATCAAACCGACCGCACCGTGTTTTGCAGCGACGTATCCAGCGGCGCCGTGGTCGCGCATGTCGAAGGACGAGGCAACCGACTTCAACCCGGCAGCTGAGCTGGTGATGACGATGGCGCCACCATCGCCGTGGCTCAGCAAGGCCGGCAGGGCGGCCTCGATGGTGAAGTAAACGCCGTTGAGCATCACGTTCACCGCATCGAGATAAGCCGAAATGGTCGGGTCAGTGTCTCCAAGACCCGGCAATATCCCGGCGTTGGCCAACACGAAGTCGATACGCCCCAGCTCGTCCATGCCTTTGGCAACTACGGATTTGAGCTGTGTTACTTCTCGAACGTCGGCTTGTTCGGCCACGATGCGTCGTCCGGCCTTCTCGACGAGGTTGACGGTTTCATCGAGGTCTTCGGGTTTCGCCATCTCGTACGTCACGCTATCGATCTGCGCGCACAGATCGATAGCAATGATCTCAGCGCCTTCCTCGGCGAACCGCACCGCATGCGAGCGGCCTTGCCCACGCGCCGCGCCGGTTGGCGCGCGCACATTGATCGGCAACGGTTAGGAGGAAATGATGGCAGGACAATTCGAAGGCAAAGTTGCACTCATTACCGGCGCGGCGCGTGGGCAAGGCCGCTCGCATGCGGTGCGGTTCGCCGAGGAAGGCGCTGAGATCATTGCTATCGA